>CANGFK010000149.1 GCA_947452925.1 Chitinophagaceae bacterium
AAAAATGGGGTGTTGTGTAACTTGGTTTGCCTTATTTTTGAGATTAATTGAAGTTTACCACCAACCACTTTTTTATGGGACTTGATAGCATTGAAATATTGATGAAAGTTGAAGAGACATTTGAGATTAATATTCCTGACAACGAGGCTGAAAAAATAATTACTGTGGGGGACTTTCATAATTTAGTTTGGCAATATTTGGACGGACGATACAGCAGCAGATGCAAATCACAAGCACTTTTTTATAAATTGAGACAATCTATTTTCGACACACTTCAAATTCCTAAAAATGAGTTCCAACTAAACTCGTCATTAAACAACATTTTCCCAAAAGAAAAGCGAAGGGAAGTTTATTTCAATTTTTCAGCTAACACATCCCTTGAACTCCCCAAACTGAGATTACCAAAATCTTGGGGTTTGTTTTTAAATATTTTTGGGTGGACTATGATAGCGGGTGGGCTTGGAATATCCCTGTATGCTATTAAATTTCTTAACTATGGTTTATGGATTCTTATTATTCCTCCCACAAGCATCTTTCTAACGACTTATCTTTCTACAATACTTAATACCAAAAGAATCATTATAAAACCCGATTTGGTAAAAGAATTTACCCAAGAGGTATTAACTATTAATTACAAAAAACTAATAAAAGAAAACGGTGCTAATAGGAAAGATGTTGAGTCTGTGATCAACCATATTATTGCAGAAAAGGCAGGTCTTGAATTACAAGAAGTGACACCAGAAAAGAAAATACACAATGATTTGGGTGTAGACTAATGCATTACAGGAACCAATCAATGGCAAGAAATCGCTTTTCCAACCTCACCTCCTAGATAAGGACTGATGAAGGGGATGCCTAGATTTAGGCCTCGGAGAATTAATAAGACACCCATGAAGCCAATGAAAACTGGCACTAACCGACGGGCTTTGCTACGGAAAGATAGCGTGAGATAGCCTGTGCCTAGAAAATGGACAGAGAGCATGAGTGGCAATGTGCCTAAGCCAAATAAACCCATAAACAAGATGCTTCCTGTGATAGACGCATTGCTTAATGCGCCTGCCAAAGCAAAATATACCATACCGCAAGGGAGTAAGCCATTGGTCATGCCCAACAAAAAGGAACTGAAGGAGGAGTGCTTTCCCCATAGCTTCCGCATAATGTCCTGCAACAGATTGGTGAAAGACCGAATGAAAGGCGGGGTGTAGGTGTTGCGGGAGAGTCGTTGATAGACTACCACCAAGAGGATGATGCTTCCTAACACCAACGAGGCTTTTTGCTGAAACCCTGCAATGAAAATATGCCTCCCCAATAGCCCGAAGATTAATCCTAACAGAGTATAGTTGAGGATGCGCCCTGTATGATAGAGGACAATGGCGAACCGCTTTTCGGTAGCCGACAGATGCTGTACCGGCACCGCCATTGCCAACGGCCCGCACATTCCCACACAGTGGAAACTGCTGATTAGACCTAATATAAACGCGGACCACAACATGAGGAAATAGATAGTAGATAGTAGATATGAGATAGTAGATATTATTGATGCTTCAACTAGTATCTACTATCTCATATCTACTATCTGTTTAAAGAATTGTCAATTGTTTCTCTGTGTAAAAGTGTTTGGAGGCGGCGGTCCAATCGATCTTTACCGTGTAGTTGCCTTTACTGAATTTCTTGATATCAATAGCTTGTTTGCCGTCGGCATCTGTTGCTAGTTTGATATGCCTGTCATTTTGCATGTTGGAAGGACAATAGAACAATACGGTTCCATTGACGGGATGGTTCTTCATTTCGGCTGGTAGCTGTATCAAGACTCCTGCAGCATTTGCCTCAACGACAGCCTTACCTGACAGGGCATTTGCATTCTTTGTACCATCAATTACATCCTGATATGCAATTTCATCTTTGTAGTATTCACTACTTACCAAATCTACCGGCACGCTGAAACAGCGGTAAACCATGTAGGACATCAAGCCTGCAAAGACTGCAAAGACGAGTAATAATTTGTTTCCGAAGTTCATGTTTCTTTAGTTATAAGTTATGAATTATGAGTTATGAGTAAGGAATCATAAGTTTTGAGCTTTTCACTCATCACTTATAATTCATAATTCATAACTAGTTTACTATTGGGCCGAGGAAGTTGGTACTGATCACATCAATCCTATTTTTTCCTTGGTAGAGACCTATTTTTATTTTTGTTTTCCTGTTACGTAGCATCTCCTTGGGTAGTGTCACAAAGAAATTCCCTGAGCTTTCATCCTCTTTCTTTACATCGATAGTTTTTCCGCCAATTATATCTACTTTACCTTCCTGATCTTCCATCCTCAGACTAAGTGGGATGCCCTTAATTGTTTTATTTGCAATCTTGATGTTGTATAAATTGGATATACTATCCTTTCCTATTTCTTGAAACAACATGCCGGGTGTACGCATGATGGTGGCATCTACATCTTTCTGATTCATCAATAGCGTGATGAGAATAATCAAAAGCGTACTCAACAATCCCGTGTACAGCTTCATACGGGTGGTATAATGCAGGGGCTCTTTGTTGGTGATGTTATTTTCGGAGACATACCTTATCAACCCCAAAGGTCTGTTTGTTTTCTCCATCATAAAGTTGCAAGCATCAATGCAGGCGGTACAACCCACACACTCCATTTGCGTACCATTACGGATGTCAATCCCTGTTGGGCAAACCTTCACACACTGAAAACAATCTATACAATCGCCCAAATCTGCATGCTCCCCTTTGGTAAATTTCCCTCTTGGTTCGCCACGGTTATAGTCGTAGGCAACAATCATTGAATTCTTATCCAACAGCACACTCTGCAACCTTCCATAAGGACAAACGACTGTACAAACCTGCTCTCTGAAGAAGGCATATACGCCATAGAATACGCTAGAAAAAATGATTAGAGACGTAAATCCGCCCACATGAGCACTCACTGGTTCTACAATTATCTTCCATAAATCCTTGACCCCAATGATGTAGGAAAGAAAGAAGTTGGCAATAATGAATGCAAGCAGGTAAAAAACAACGTGCTTTAATCCAACTTTAAAAATCTTTGAGGTCGTCCAAGGGGCTTCTTTCAACGCTTTTTGTTTGGCAGCATCGCCCAATATCAGGTACTCCACTTTTCTAAAAAGCATTTCCATAAAGACGGTCTGCGGACAAACCCATCCACAAAACAATCTCCCGAAAGCGGCCGTAAAAAGAATGATGAATACGACGAACGTAACCATCGTTAAGCCAAATATGAAAAAGTCCTGTGGCCAGAATATCTTACCTAGAATAATGAATTTGGCATTGGGAATATTGAATAGAAACAGGGGTTGCCCATTGTATTCTATAAATGGCAGACCAAAGAAGATGAGGAAAAATGCCCAGCTTACATAGGTTCTGTAGTTATAGAAATTACCATGTGGTCTCTGTGCAAACACCCATTTTCTTTTACCACTTTTATCAACAGTAGCCAAGCTGTTGCGAAACGATTCTGTTTCTAGTACTCCGCTATAATTGATATTACTCATTTTGTTATTGTTTTATTTGACCACAAAGGACACTAGGAAAAGAAACACAAGGAACACAAAGAATCTGCTTTAATGATTATAGAAACTTTGTGTCCCATTATAAATTCCTTGGTGAGCTTAGTGGTTAACTCTTCTATTTCTTCAGACTACTGATACTACTGTCTTTTTTGGTAGAATCAGCGGTTGCTTTTCCAGCAGCTTCTTCCACATACAAAGTACCTTGAGGTGCTTTAGGATTTGGAGGATTGGTACCATGCAATGATTTTACGTAGCTAGTCAATTGCGCAATCTGTACTGGAGAGAAATCATCTTTCCAACTCTTCATCCCCTTGTCTGGCCAGCCATACTTGATGGTTTTAAAAACATCTTTGACGCTTCCGCCATGCAACCAGTAATCATCTGTCAGATTAGGTCCTACATTTCCTGCACCAGTAGCCGTGTGACACGCCGCACAAGTAGTTTCAAAAATCTTTTTTGCAGGTTCCAAAGCCGCTTTATCCGTGATCAGTTTCACGGTATTTTCATCTATATTGTTAGCAGCTTTTTCCAGATATGCCGCTTTTTCTGCTTCACCTTGAGCCATAGATATTTCAAACTCTTCTTTACTTAAAGGCGCGGTTTGGGCAACATGATAACGGTATAGATAGATGCCGGCAAAAATGATACACAGATAAAAACCATACAACCACCAAGGGGGAAGACGGTTATCCAACTCACGGATGCCATCATAGTTATGACCTAAATCGATATCTGCTTCCTGATGAATAGGTTTGAAGCTGTTCACTTTTTCCCACCAGTCATACTGTGGTTTAGCAGGAACAGAAGCATCAGCGATTTCTGCAACAACAGCTTTCTTTTCAACAGCCAAAAATGCTTTTAGCATAAAAAGAAGCGCTGCAATAATTACAACCTCCAATACAACTACACTTCCCAACAGGTAATAGGCCGTTTCGGACACACCAGCCAACCCGGTAGCAAAAGCTTTGTCGGCAACAGCAGTTGTAGAATCGGAAACTGCCTTGTCTTGTGCAAATAAATTTGCTGAAAGACCTACAAAAAGAATGGTAAGAAAGGTTACAATTCCTTTGGAGTTACCCTTTTCATTTTTCTCTTTCTGAAGTTTTAAAAAGGCAGAACCAATTACTAGTTTTGCAAGAATACCAATTACAACTGCCAGCAATACAATGATGATTGCCAAAAGTGTTACAAATGGATTGGATAAAGAAGAAGGAGGTTTGGGGCCATCTGCAAATGCGCTGAGCGTACCTAGAAGAACTAAGGCAAATGGTAATACTATTTTTTTAAATAAATTGCTCATATTGAATAGATTAATAGTTGTTTAATGTTAGAGATTGAGCGGTATTTGTTTTATTTCTTCAATCATATTCTTATCTGCTTTCAAGGCCCAGATAAGCATTCCGATAAAGAATGAACCGAAAATGATGAATGCCGCTATGCCGTAAATGCTTACGCTGCTTATTTTCTCGAGATAGTGAATGAACTTCATGATAATTGACAATTTTTAATTGATAATTGATAATTTTTACTTAATTGATAGTTGATGCTTCAATTGTCAATTATCAATTGTTAATTGTTTTTCTGTTTCTTGCTTAGGCGCCGCCTTGATGTCCTTACCTAGTCTTTGCAAATAAGCAATCAATGCTACTATCTCTTTTTGCGGTTTAATTTCCAGCTTATCCCCTTTCAACCTGTCAGCAATTTCATTGGCTTGTTTTTGCAAATCGGCATTACATTTATCTTCATATCCTTCTGGATAAGGCACACCCAACTTGCGCATTGCCCATATCTTTTTAGGGGTAGTGAATGCATTTATATCATCCTCATACAACCAAGGATAAGCAGGCATGATAGAACCTGGAGACATAGACTGAGGATCTTGCATGTGATTGTAATGCCAGCTATCAGGATATTTACCTCCTAGCCTAGCCAAATCGGGACCTGTTCTTTTTGAGCCCCATTGGAAAGGATGGTCATAAATAAACTCACCTGCTTTGGAGTATTCGCCATAGCGCGCAACTTCATCGCGGAAAGGTCTGATCATTTGAGAGTGACACAAGTAGCAACCCTCACGGATGTAAATATCACGTCCTTGCAACTCAAGCGGAGTGTATGGTTTTACACTGCTGATGGTTGGAATATTCGATTTAACCAAGAAAGTAGGTATAATTTCAATGGCACCACCAATTGCAACGGCAACCAAACTGAATACCAACATTTGCATTGGTCTTCTTTCAATCCATCTGTGCCAATATTCGTTACCGTGCGTTTTGATTTCTGCTGGGAAAGGAGCTGCTTCTGCAGCTTCATCAGCCACAAAACTTCCTTTTCCAATTGTTTTAATCAAGTTGTAAGTCATCACAACCACACCAGCAATGTAGATAGCACCACCAATACTTCTGGCAATATACATTGGGAGAATATGGGTAACTGTTTCCAAGAACTGGAATTTCAACTGTCCTTCTGGAGTGAAAGTCTTCCACATCATTGCTTGAGTGAACCCAGCCCAATACAAAGGAATTGCATACAACACAATACCGATTGTTCCTAACCAGAAGTGGGTATTAGCCAATTTCTTAGAATACAAAGAGGTATTCCACAACTTAGGAATCAGGAAGTACAAAACACCAAAAGTCATAAAACCATTCCATCCCAATGCTCCGATGTGGACGTGAGCAATAGTCCAGTCGGTGAAGTGAGAGATAGCATTTACATTCTTCAAGCTCAACATTGGCCCTTCGAAGGTTGCCATACCATAACAGGTTACTGCTACCACCAAAAACTTCAATACTGGTTCTTCACGTACTTTGTCCCAAGCACCACGAAGTGTAAACAAGCCATTCAGCATACCACCCCAACTTGGAGCAATCAGCATAATAGAGAATACAGTACCGAGAGACTGCGCCCAATCAGGCAAAGCTGTATACAATAAATGGTGAGGACCAGCCCAGATATAGATAAATATCAAAGCCCAGAAGTGAATAATAGATAATCTGTAAGAATATACAGGGCGATTGGCTGCCTTAGGAAGGAAATAATACATCAAACCTAAATAAGGAGTAGTAAGGAAGAATGCCACCGCATTGTGACCATACCACCATTGCACCAAAGCATCTTGAACACCAGCATACATGCTGTAGCTCTTTAGGAAAGAGATTGGCAATTCCATAGAGTTTACAATGTGCAACATAGCAACCGTAACCCAGGTAGCAATATAAAACCAGATGGCAACATAGATATGGCTTTCTCTACGTTTGATGATGGTACCAAACATATTTATACCAAAAAGAACCCAAACAAGCGCAATGGCAATATCAATGGGCCATTCTAGTTCGGCATATTCTTTTCCCGATGTACAACCCGCCCACAGAGTGAGTGCTGCTGAAACAATAATGAGTTGCCATCCCCAAAAGTGAATCTTACTGAGTGTATCGCTGAACATTCTCGCTTTACATAAGCGTTGCAACGAATAATAAACACCCATAAAAATACCGTTACCCACAAAGGCAAAAATGACTGCATTCGTATGCACTGGTCTCATTCTACCAAAAGTGGTGGGCGCAAAACCCATACTCAATGGGGGGTAATACATTTCGATAGCTATCCAAAGCCCTGCTAGCATCCCCACTAGCCCCCATACTAAAACGGCATAAGCAAACCACTTTACCGTTTTGTTGTCGTAATAAAATTTCTCTACCTGCATATAATCGTTGTTTTAGTAATGAAAAAAGTTGTTTGTTATTAATTAAATAGTTTGTTATTATTCGATGTCCCCTGAAGGTGCAACTGGTTTATCATCGAAGAGAATACGATAGGGAGGAGAATAATTATCATCGAATTGTTTGTTTTTTACTCCCCACAAAAAGGCAAACAAAAAGGTAACGGCAACGCCAATACTAGCAATCAGTAAAATGATTAATACACCCATAGCTGTTTTATTATAAGCGCAAAACTATTTTCCAGCACCTTCTCAGTTGGTGATATACATTAGTTCAAAAACTGATTATTCTCATATTTTGCAGACTAGAGCATTCAATACCGTTCAGAATAGGGTATAAAAAAGAGCAGCCCCCAATTGGGGACTGCTCTCATCAATCATAAATTAACCAGAATATGATCAGTTTTATTCCTTCACAATATGGACATTGCTTAAAAGGAAAGTAAACTATCTTTTTTTCAAGCTTGCATGCCGGACTAAACAATCTAAAAGACTAAGAAGCTGTTTGAGTTAATTGTTAAGAATTACTTATGAGTGTTTATTTAATTGGAACAAGGCAAATTTTGCAGCCATAGTCCAACGCCTAAGG
>CANGFK010000150.1 GCA_947452925.1 Chitinophagaceae bacterium
GGCAGTTGAATACGTTTCAGCGCAAAGGATATATCTTTAAAACTTGGGAAGGTATCTTGATACAAAGTGGGTTTAAAGCGAATGTGCAGAGTAATGAGTTTGAGTTTAGTGTAGAGAAAGAAAACGTTGCTAAACTATTGGAAGAAAATGCGGGTAAAGAGATGCAGCTACATTACAAACATTACTTCGGCGTATTGCCTTGGCGTGGTAACACGGATTATGTGGTGGATAGTGTCTATTATATTTCCAATGCCAATGTAAAGGGTACGATAAGTCCTAAGTAACGGGTTGTAGAAGTGTTTATTTTGTTATTTATTTTATACTTGCCTGAATGACTACACACAAGAGGTTAATCTCTCGGCATTAATATTGTATAGTGTCATAAAAAGTTTTGAAATGAAGCGTAATATATTTTTGATAGTAGTGTTGATTTGTATCGGATTGAGTTCCTGCACAAAAATTGAAGTGGTGCCTACACAATTGAAGATGCAGGTAATCAATGAGCAAGGGTATTCAGTTTCAGGTGCAAACGTTTATTTATATGCGAACCAAACAGATTTTTACAAGGATAAAAATGTAGTAGCAAGCGGACTCACAGATGCAAACGGGTTTGTTTATTTCACCAATCTGTCACCCCAATACAACTACTATTTTTATGTACAGGATGGGTGCCTTGACAACTTTAATAACATAATTCATGTGCCCTACAGCCTAGAACCCAATGCCGTAAATAGTATCCAACCTGTTTTGATTTCATCAGTAGGTAGCATTAAAGTGCAGAATAATTCTATTTTCCCTTTCAAGATTCTTGTAGATAGTGAAGTATACCTCGATAATTTACCAGCAATGAGTAATACCACATTCTATGAAATACCCGCCGGAACCCACACAGTTGAAGTTATTCAACTTAGTGGCTATGTTGGGTTGCCCATTGATGAAATCTTCAGTAACACTTCCGTAAAATGTGGCGCTACTACAGTTATTAGCTTTCCCTAATCTTCACACGTGGAAGCATTATTTTATAGATTAATATTTCAAGTAGGGTGACTTTATTGACGATTATGTGCTTGTTAATGATAAAATAATATTAAAATTGGGTAGATTCCCCTATTTTTGGGCTTCAGCTAGTGACTTTAAGTTTGATAAGCGGGAATGAGTGTAAATGTTTTTACTTGATCTGAGTTTCGTACTTATATCTTGTTCAACCACAAAACGGAAAGTGTTTTAAAGTGATAAGGCTTGCAAATAGACTCAGTTCTATTTTCTAAGCCTTTTTTATTTAGAAAACCATAACAGTTATGCTACGTATTTTTTACGTTATCTGGTCGCCTTAGCTGTATCTATTACCTAAGAAATAGGAAGTATTTTAAACATTGTTTGCTTGAGTGGCGCTACAGGACGTTTTCCTGTTTGGGCAGATTAGGATTGTTGATTAATCGGTTAAACGCAAAGAATAGGGGGGCGAACGTCTCTTTTTTATTAATAAACACAGCATTTGAATTAAGAATTCATTGCTAAACTCTTAAAACAGGATGACAAATTTTTCATTCCGTTCCTTAAGGAACGTAGTAGCAGTAGTTTTATTGTTCTTAACACTAAATGTACAAGCCCAAAACACTCTTGGGAAGCTAGGACTTACTAGTTCTACTCCTTCGGCAGCTGCTTATAGTTTACGACTACTAAGTACAAGTTACACAGGGCCACTTGTACGTATAACTCCGAATGCTGGTAGTAACTACTATGACGTATATCCTGATGTGAATACAGGAGGATTTACACTCAATAGTAAAATATCCGCCTCTGTTGCTATTGGTGCGGCTGCTGCTTCAGCAGGAAGTAATACCCTTAGTACCTTGATAACAGCAGGTACTACCAATGCTACTGTGGCAATATGGTACGACCAAAGTGGTAATGCAAGAGACGCGTCTCAGAGTACAGTTGCCTCGCAACCTCAGATTGTTAATGCTGGTGTCATCTACACAAAGAATGGGGTTGCTACGGTTTTTTTCAATAACCAAAAACTAGCTACTGCTGGGTTTACAGGCTATCAAAGTTCAACGTCCTTTACTTTGGCAATAGTTGGTGGGGTAAGTTCAGACGTAGGTTCCCAGAGTTTTGGGGGTAAGACATTGAGTAATTATGCCCAACCTTGGGATATTTGGAACAATAATTTTTTTGTAGGTGATGGAGGTTCTGGTTCTGGTGGTCCAGTTACTTTAACAAAAGGATTAACCGCTGCTACCGGTTTTGCACAATGGTCTTTTACAGGTAATTCATCTACAAGAGCGGCCTATATAAATGGAACAGATAATGGAAGCGGAGCTGTTAGTTATTATGGTGATGGAGGGGCAGCGCTTATTTTAGGTAGTAGGGCAGATGGAGCAACACAGCTAAATGGTTGGATAAGTGAATATGTAACCTTTGCTAGTGTACTATCAACGGCAAATCGTCAAACCGTAGAACTTAACCAAGAAGCTGT
This sequence comes from Chitinophagaceae bacterium, assembly GCA_947452925.1. GTDB lineage: Bacteria > Bacteroidota > Bacteroidia > Chitinophagales > Chitinophagaceae > Parasediminibacterium. Next base: position 2,480 of record CANGFK010000150.1, read on the forward strand.
TTATATTAATAATCCGACCCTAACTATAAGTGGTACCACTACTTTGTGTGCAAATGGCACAACCACACTTTCTGTACCTTCTTTGCCAACAGGCGGTAATAGCATTGCCACATCGGGATATTTCAAATTACATTCATTTACTAGTACAGGTTCTTCTTCTTTTGTTTTACCATCAGGCCTTTCTGCCAATGTAGCTTCCCTAGTAGTAGCAGGTGGTGGAGGTGGTGGTAATAATGGTGGAGGAGGTGGGGGCGCAGGTGGTGTAGTATACACTCCTAGCTATTCTATTGCTGCTGCTGGATCTGCATCCACTACCGTAGGTATTGGAGGGACAGTAGCTGCTAATAGTAATGTAACCTCTAATTCTGGGGGTAATTCCGTTTTTGGAACGATAACCGCTACTGGTGGAGGTGGTGGTGCAAGTAGAGATGGCGGAGGTGCTGCCTTGAGTGGTGGTTCTGGTGGTGGTGGCGCCGGTGCTTCTGGCTCAAATTCCGGGGGGCTTAATCCTGGTAGTGGAACCTCTTTGCAAGGGAATAGTGGTGGTAGTGGTGCAGGAGATTTTGGCTGTAATTCTTCAGGAGGCGGTGGTGGAGGTGCTGGCAGCGCTGGTAGTGTGGGAGGTGCTAACTTAGGTGGTGCAGGAGGGGCAGGTATAACTTATAATTTTGCGGGGTCTACTGTTACCTATGCTGGTGGTGGTGGTGGTGGATTAACTTGTAATACTGGAACTGTAGGTGCTGGTGGTAGCGGTGGTGGTGGTAATGGTGGTGCTGCAACTGCAATTGCAGGCACAGCCAATACGGGTAGTGGCGGTGGAGGTAGCGGCGGTGGAAATACTGGCGGTGCTGGTGGGTCTGGTGTGGTATTGGTGCGATACACTGATTATACCGGGGGTACTTGGTCAAGCTCTAATACTGCAATTGCAACCGTAAATAGTAGTGGGGTAGTTTCAGGTGTATCTGCGGGTACTGCTACCATTAATTATGTTTCAAGTAATGGATATGTTGTTGCTTCTACAGTAGTTACTGTCGATCCAATCCCTACACCCGCAATTACTGCGGGAGGGGCTACTACTTTCTGTAGTGGAAGCAATGTAACGCTAACAAATACTGGCGGCGGCAATGCACTTACTTTCAATAGTGGAAGTAGCCAATATGTTACAGTTCCACATAGTTCAAGCCTTAACTTGGGAAGTACTTTTACAATAGAAGCTTGGGTTAATTATAGTGGTTCTAATGTTACCCTCATAGATAAAGGAAACTATGACTATTTGTTTCAGTTGAATCAAAGTAATGTTGGGAGTAACAGAATGGGCTTTTATAACATTAATACAGGCTGGGTATATTCTACTGGTTCAGTCCCTCAAAATACTTGGACTCATGTCGCTGTCACTCTATCGGGGGGCACGCTTACTTTCTACGTAAATGGGGCTGCTGCGGGTACTGCATCTGTTAATACCGCTCAAGATGGAAGCGCTATGAATATAGGTCGTCAGCAACCAACTTCTTGTCAGTGTAACTTGTTTAATGGGTCAATGGATGAATTACGCATCTGGAATGTAGCTCGTACAGCTGGTCAGCTTTCTTCTTATTACAAATCTACTGTGCCAACAAATAGTTCTGGCTTGGTAGCATACTATAAATTCGATGAAGGTACGGGTACAACAACTGCCGATGCAACTGGCAATGGCAATACAGGAACCTTTGTTAACGGTCCTACATGGCAAGTACCTTCTACTTCGCCAATGCAAGGAAGTTTAGTATGGTCAACTACTGCTACAACACAAGCAATCACAGCTTCAACTGCAGGTACTTATACTGTAGCTAGCACCTACTCTACTGGTTGTACTGCTACTTCTGCAGGTACTACTGTTACCATTAGTGCTGCCACATCAATCACGGTGCAGCCATCTACTTCAACACAAAGCATTGCGCTTAATGGTAGTGCAACAGCATTATCTGTGACAGCAACTGGTACAGGTACATTAACTTATCAATGGTATTCAAATACCACTGCCTCAAATAGTGGGGGAACTTCTATAGGTGGTGCTACTAGTGCAAGCTATACTCCTTTGACTACTAGTGCAGGCAACTTATATTATTACTGTGTAGTAACAGGAACTTGTGGAAGCGTTACTTCTAATGTCTCTGGCAAAGTCACAGTTGCTGCAAATCCGCCAGGAAATGCTTTGAATTTTGATGGTACGAATGATTATGTAATCACTCCTAGTAGCTCATCTCTTAATTTCGGCTCATCTACTGACTTCACAATTGAGGCTTGGGTCAAGTTAAATGGTAACACAAACAGCAGTTTTAATGGTTTTGTTGCCAAAGGTGGTGCTACCTATCCTTGGACAGGTTATCAAATGGCAATTTATCAAAATAAACTTGTTGCTGAGATTATGGATGGCTCCACATTGGTTGGAACCGCGCTTGGGTTACAAGGTACTACTTCTCTAAATGATAGTAGATGGCATCATGTAGCTATGGTTGTATCCCGCTCGACTACGAATGTAAAACTTTATGTAGACGGCAACCAAGAAGCAAACGTTAATAGTGCTGCAATAGCTAATAATATTACTAATTCTTCAAACCTTTACATCGGTGTTGAAAGGGGGGCTGGTATATTCTTTAATGGTAATATTGATGAAGTGCGTATCTGGAATACGGCACGAACTGCCTCACAATTACAGACTAACAGACTAAATGTAATTAGTCCATCTTCATCAGGCTTAGTGGCTTATTACAATTTTGATGATGGGGCAGCAGGAAGTACTAATTCTGGTGTTGCAACTTTATACGATCAGACATCAAATGCCAATAATGGTACATTGACCAATTTTAGTTTAAGTGGTAGCACCAGTAACTGGGTAGAAAGTTATGCAATGGTAGTACCTGCTGCTACTGCTGCATCTAGCATAGCTAGCGGAAGTTTTACTGCCAACTGGACAGCTCCTGCAGTGGGAACAGTGACCAATTACCTGTTGGATGTATCAACCAGTTCAACTTTTGGAAGTTTTGTGAGTGGATATAGTGGGTTGAGTGTATCTGGTACATCACAATCAGTAACAGGACTTTCGCCAGTAACTAATTACTATTACAGAGTAAGGGCAGATAAAACAAGTGTAACTGGTCAAGGAGGATATTCTTCTACTATTACAGCAACTACTATAAAAGCAACCCCAACAATAAGTGGGGTTACAGCTAGTCCTTCAATTACTTATGGTACTGCCTCTGTTGTTCTTTCAGGTACTGTAAGTGCAGGAACTGTTTATCCTGCTAATGGAGAAACAGTAACTGTGACCATTAATGGGGTAGCACAAACAACCACTACAACAGGTGGTATTGGCTCCTTCTCGATCACTTATACGACAAGTACAATTCCTTATTCTGCTTCACCTTATACAATTACTTATGCGTATGCAGGCAATGCAAGTTTAAATGCTGCTGCAAGCAATACAAGTACAACATTGACTGTTAATAAGGCTACTTTAACCATTACCGCCTCTGCACAGACTAAGACTTATGGATCTACTTTGGCATTAGGTACAAGTGCTTACACGACGAGTGGTCTGACTGGAACAGATGCTCTCAGCAGCGTTACTTTAACCAATAGCAATACCTCTACAGCATCCAGTCCTTCAACAGATGCAATAGGTAGTTATACAATTACACCAAGTGCTGCGGTGTTCTCTTCTGGTTCAAGTAGCAATTATAATATCAATTATACTACTGGAACCTTAACAGTAAATGCGGGTGCAGCAGGTACATGGGTAGGTGTTACAAGCACCGACTTCAGTACGGCATCCAACTGGGCGAATAATACAGTGCCTACCACAGGTGCTTCTGTAACTGTACCATCAGGAACTGCTTTTGCACCAGTACTCACTTCAAGCATTTCATTGGGTGGTCTGACTATAAACAGTGGTGCAACCTTTGGTCTGGGTGGACAGACACTTACTATGACCGGCGCAGTCACAAGTTCTGCTACAGCCACTCTTGTAGGTTCTTCTACCTCTAACCTGACTATTGCAGGTGCAGTAGGCTCTGTGTATTTTAGTGGAACAACTGCACTAAATAACATTAATGTAAACAGTGGTTCAGTGATTTTACGTACTGCATTAACGTTAAGCGGTACAGTAACTGTTGCGGGTGGTACGTTTGAAGTAGGAGCGATTACACAAATAATTCCTGCATTTAATATGACTTCAGGAACGTTAAAGCTAGACGCTTCTTCTACTGTTCGTTTTACTGGTACGTATAGTGCCAGCAGTGGTAGTTTCTTAAATGCCTATACTTCTGCAACATTTCCCTACACAACTAATAGTGTTATATCCCTTGAGGTGACAAATAATACTACTAGATTCCCTGGCTCTGGTGTAATAGCCAATAATGGGACTTCTTATGGTCCTATACCAACTTGCATGGGTTCGCTCATCGTGGCACTACCAACTGCTACAAACAGTATTACTTGGAAATCTTCTGGGACAACAATCATCTACGGAAATGTAACACTGACAAGTGGTACAGTTACTTCTACAAGTAGTGATTTATTCTATGTAGCTGGAACTACATCTGGTGGTTCTTCTAGTTCTTATATTAATGGTCCACTGACGCTATCTACTCCAATTGCAACTACCTATACTTTTCCTGTAGGAGCTGGTGGTAACTACAGACCAGTACAGTTTACATATACTGCCACACCTACGGCTGGACAAGGGGTTACAATTTCACAAACTGAGGGTGCTATGGCAGGTTTGCCATCGAATGCCAGCACTGCCGTATTTGGGGCGCGTTATTTTACAATTTTACAATATCCGGGTTCCACATCTTACACGGTAGGACTTAATAATAGTGGTGTTACACCACCTGTTGGCGGTACTCCAGAGATAGTTCGTGTAGATGCTTCAGCAGCCACTTTATCTGGTTCTGGTTTAAGCTTTAGTTCTCCATATTACTCAACTACTAGTGGTTTTACAGCTACCACTACGACAACAATTAATAGTGTTACCTACTATATAAACACTGTTGCATTGGCAGAAACTGCTATCCCATTAACCATTACAGCGTCTGGTCAAAGCAAGACCTATGGAACGGCATTGTCACCACTAGCTGCTTCTTATTCAGTAAGTGGTTTGGTTGGTACAGATGCCATCAGCAGTGTGACGCTGACTAACAGCAATACAGGTAACAGTAATTCACCAGCAACAGATGTGCCTGGTACTTATACAATTACACCAAGCAGTCCTGTATTCTCATCAGGGTCAATAGCATGTTATTCACCCACTTATAATACGGGTAATTTAACTGTTAATGCGGGTGTAGCAGGTTCATGGCTAGGTATAACCAGTAC
>CANGFK010000151.1 GCA_947452925.1 Chitinophagaceae bacterium
GAGGAAACCAACACCTGCTGGTAAAGCCTGTTTTCATTTGAAATAGTATGCCACCCATTTATTTTGGGAGCAGTCCATTGGTGTCCAAATCCAGCTGTAAGCAGGATATCATCATTCACCCAATAGTTTATTCCTACACGAGAAATACTATAATAATCACCAGAAAAGAATTGGTTGCTCCTATAACTTCCATCTGCAGAAATCCCCCATTTATTATTGAGCCTGAATAATGAGTTGAATCCTGTCCATGTCTGAGAAAAATTTGTCACCTGTTTCTGTGGCTGCTGTGCATTGGCAGGAATATAAAACAAAGCAGAAATAATAGCTACAACAAATAGCCTTGAGTTGTGGGGAGTATTTTTCAAGTTGTTTAAAGCGTGCTTATTAAAAAGTGTTGTGTCTAATACAAAGTAGCATTAGAAAACACGAACATAGCAACTTGAGTTGAGATAGCAAAAAAGAAAGAATGTCTCTCCTTTTTCTAGATTGATTTAGTAGTTATTAAAACTTAGCAAAAGGTTCTCAGGCATCTTATGAACCCTATATTTCTCCATCCATTCATTACCCGATTTTTCGCATTTGTCCACTCCTTCTCCGCTTAGGTACATCTGCGCCAGCAAATATTGTGCATGGGGATGATTCTGGTCTGCAGCTTGTTTAATCAGTGTCAATGCTTTGTCTTTATCTCGCCTCGCCCCTCTTCCCTTCAAATACATATAGCCACTATAATACTGTGCTTTAGCCAAGCCATGCTTGGCTGCCTTTTCGTATAAAGAAAGTGCCTTTTCGTAGTTATTGTATTCTGTTTCTTCCTCAAAAGCCTGCTGATAATACTTTTCAGCATCCGCTTCGTTAGGCATCCATTTATTAAAAAAACCCATAGTTGTACTGTTATCCCAAGTTTATTAATAATAAAGCACAAATAACCAGCTTTTCAAATGGCAAAAAATAAATAGAGTGTTTTAGGGTTGACTCTAGATGTTTCTAATTTTTGCACACAAAAGTCTTTGAGTAATCGCCAACTTTCATTGTGTAATAAGAAAACTTAAAAGGCATTTACGCTGCACCAAAAAATTCTTTTAAAATAATAATCGGTGACTACTCACTCTTCAATGCCTTATTGTACACTTCCAATACACGTTTTCTCGCAAACTCATGGTTGACGATAGGCTGTGGATAATCAAAACTATCCAACTCCGGTATCCATTTGCGAATATATTTCAGGTCCTTGTCAAACTTCTCCGTTTGCAGCGTAGGATTAAATATTCTAAAATACGGTGCAGCATCGCAACCACTTCCTGCTGCCCATTGCCAGCCACCATTGTTGGCAGCATAGTCAAAGTCCAGTAGCTTCTTAGCAAAATATAACTCACCCCAACGCCAGTCTATCAGTAAATGCTTGGTAAGAAACGACGCCACAATCATCCGAACCCGGTTATGCATAAAACCCGTGGCATTCAGTTCACGCATACCGGCATCTACAATGGGATAGCCCGTTTTGCCCGCACACCATTGCTCAAAATCAGCTTCATTATTCACCCATTCAATCCCCTCATATTCTTTTCTAAAAGCCTCTCCTCTTCTCACCTGCGGAAAATGCCATAAAATGCTATGGTAAAAGTCGCGCCATATCAGTTCATTCAAAAAAGTCTCGCTTGCATCTTTCGACTGTCGCGCAATCTCTCGCACACTCACCGTACCGAAACGCAGGTGAACCCCCAGTTGCGACGTGCCCTTTACTGAAGGAAAGTTGCGTTGTTGTTGGTACTTTGTCACCAATGCAAGGTTGAGTTCCTTGGATGGAAACGGCGCATCAACAGCTACAAAACCCATGCTTTCCAATGACGGTAATGGTTGTGGTGAATGCTTGTGGAAGTTTGTATAATACTGCTCGGTAGGGTATGCTTTCAGGTGAAAAGGCGTCAATCTGGATTTCCACTTATTACTAAACGGCGTAAAAACAGTGTAGGGCTTACCATCATCTTTGGTCACTTCATCCCGCTCAAAAATCACCTGGTCTTTATAGGTGTGCAAAGTGGCACTATACGCTAGCAACAAATCGGCAATCTCCGCATCGCGATCCATTGCATACTGCTCGTAGTCATGATTGGTAAATACCTTTTCTATTTTATAAGAAGCAAGTAGCTCCTTGAAAGCTTCCATCGGCGTACCATAAAATACCTTCAGGCTACTACCCATTGCCACCAGTTGCTGTTGCATTTCGGCAAGTGCAGCATGAATAAACTCCACGCGCCTGTCTGCTTTGTCCTCTAGTTTATCCAATATGTTTCTATCAAAAATAAAGATGGGCAACACCCGGTTTTCACTTTTGAGGGCATGGTACAAAGCGGCATTGTCGTGCAAGCGAAGGTCTCTCCTAAACCAGATAATATTTACTGTCTCCATTGAAAGCTAGTTGTTGTAGGAATAGAAAACAGCAAAGGAGGAGAATAGTTTTAGAGACTAAGGACGTGCCCCTTCGGGTCGGGTTTTCCATTCCAATCTTTTTGCTCAGGACAGCAAAAAGGATTTCCACTGCAACCCCTCACGCAATGAGCGAGCAGGCTAATAAATAGAATTAATAGTGACTTTTATATCGCCCAATTCTCTATCAATAATTTATCAATCCTATTAAACTCTTTTTCATTGTTAGTAACCAACGTAAAGTCCAGACTGAGGGCATGTGCAGCAATTAGCATGTCAAGCGAACCAATCGTTGTTCCTTTACTTTCAAGTTTCGCCCTGAGTATGCCATAAAGCATACTAGCATTAGTATCAAAATCATAAATATTCAGTGGACTAAGAAACTTTTGCAAAGCGGATCTATTCTGTTGCGGATATAAACTTTTTTGGACACCAAATTCTAGTTCTGCAACAGTAATTGTTGAAACGCCTATGTCGAGTGGAGAAATATTTGCAAACCTATTCAGGACTAGTTGAGGTTTCTGTTTAATGATGTAGATGCAGATATTGGTGTCTAGTAGGTACTTCATTTCTATAAAGATTCTCTATGTTGAGCAGGAGGTTGGTTTCTTTCAGTCATAAAGTCTTCGGAAAACTCATCAATACTTTGATGAAAATTTTGCCAAGCATTGTGAAAAGGGATAATGGAAATGATGTTGCCAGTCCTTTTCAGATACACTTTGTCATCATCTATTGCAAACTGTTCGGGCAATTCTATTGCTTGAACCCCCGCTCGTTTTTTTATTTCTATTGTTGCAGCGCGCATATCTTTTCTTTCAAACGAAAATAAGAAACTATTATCAAAGGATATTTAATTTAAAAAAGCAATTTCCTTTCCTTAACTAATTGCTACTTGGCACAGCCAATGGCCTTGCGCCAAGTAGCAATTAGTTTTTATCACCCCTTCGCTTCAATCTCCGCGTCTTTGCGAGGTAGGAAGCAACCTTTTTTATGCTTTAGGCTGCTTCGTACCTCGAAGTGACGGCGAGATTATTTTTTATTTCCCCTCATTCCCCAAACAAGTCCTACATTACACCCTCATAAAAAAGCTACTCATGCTTACGATTGTCAGTCAACAGGTTATAACTAATAAAGGCTTCGCTTCTAGCGAAACCTTTCCTCAAAAAACCGCTTCCAAAGCTTTTGCAACTGGCATCTTTCACTTCAATCACCTCATTTTATACATCCCCCCAACGAGATAGGGAGGCGTATTTGGTATGCCTCCCATCATTTCCAAGGTCTTGGATGCCGTATCCGAGACCTTGGTAGCAACATCCAAGACCTTGGATGCGACAAACAAGACCTTGGATGTGACATAAATAGTCTTGGAAACCGTATCCAAGACCTTGGATGCGACATCCAAGACCTTGGAAATGACATCCAAGACCTCGGATGTCGCAAAAGAGACCTTGGAAACGCGGTTTAAAAACAAATTCTGAATAATTTAAAATTTAAAAACAGTTATGAATAAGGTAATAGTGAATTTTGAGAATAGTACCGACACAGAGATTGGTCCAGTTGCAGACGCCGTAATTATTGGCTGTGCAAGCACCAATACCAATTTTTCGGTGGTTACAGAATTGGCAGCTGTGGCAACGTCCAATACAACGTACAAAGCCGATTTAACCCTTTGTAAGCACGGGAATGAAACAAATACAACCAATAAAAATACTTCAAAAGGTATTTTGGTGGATGATTTGAGGATTTTGGGAAACGAAGTAAATATTCAAGCCGCTGGCAACAGGGTAAAAGCTTTGAGTAGTAAATTTCCGATGGCAAAAGAAGCCGAACACCAAGTGATGGAGCCGGTAGAAAATTTTCATGTAGACACCACTTCTATTGCAGGAACATTTTTGGTAAGCGTGAAAAGACCGCTTACTTTTTCTACTCACGGAACCATCTTTTCCTATTGGGATCCTGCTTTGGGGCCAACACCTGCCGACAAAAACAAATGGTTTCAACGGCATAGCAATGGCAATAGTTTGTCGTTGCATGGTTTTACGCCGGGCATAACCTATCCTTTTTCATCTGCCTACAAAGGACTTGACACCGATGCTTTGGTGTGGAGTGCGACCATCAATAAAATGGCGGGAGACTAGGAAGAGAAATATGAAATATGAAGTATGAAATATAAAAGGAGGAGACAAGTAGTTAGGTACTTTGTTTCCTCCTTTCATTTTCAGCGATCGTTAGTCGGTAGAAATCATATTTCATACCTCATATTTTATACTTCCTATTAGTAGCTGAACTATTTGATAATGATCACCTTCGTTCCAATTGGGATGATTTTGTACAACTCATCCATATATTCATTTTTGGTGCAGATGCAGCCATTGGTCCAGTTCTGGTAAGTGTCAATCACAAAATCCTGATGTGGCCATGTACCATGAATGCCAATGCCATCTCCTATTCTGGCATTCTTTGCAATGATTCCTTTCTCTTTTCGGGCATTAAACTTTTCAATATCCTCTGGTGTGGGGTAATCCAATCCAAAATATTTATCCCACTTAGGATGCAATTTCTTAACCACTATATGAAACGTTCCTTCCGGTGTTTTCCGGTCTCCCTGAATCAATTTATCCCCCTGATCGTCATTTCCAAATACGCACGGATAAGTTGCTTTCCATTTATTATTGGCATCATACAACCTCATTTCAAATTTGCTCTTACTGATAATAAAATAGAGCCCTTCTTCATCCAAAAGCTTTTTTGGGGAAGTAAAAGCAGCAATTACCAAGAATGTAAGTAGATACAAAAGGTATTTACGCATAGATAAAATAAAAATAGACGATGAAGTAAACTAAAAGAATTCAAACAGAACACGCCCTTTCGAGTGGCAAAATAAGACTTATTTGCCAATGCAAAATGAACTAAATATTAAATCTAGCTGCTCCTCATTAGTAATTTCACCCGTTATTAATCCCAGATAGTACAGGCATTTCTTTATATCAAGGCTTAATAAGTCCCCAGACAACTGGTCGTCTAGTCCTTTTTCAATTTCAGCCAATACTTTGGACAACTGATTTAAAGCATCATAATGCCGGACATTGGTTACAATAGTAGATTCGGTATTGATTTCTCCCTCAACCACCTGCTTCACCAGTTCTTTCTTCAGTTCTTCCAGATGCACATTTTGCTTTGCCGAAATAAAGAGTAGGTTTTCAAACTGCTTAAAACTAGTCAGTTGTTCTGGCTTACTGATATCCACTTTATTACCAACCAACAAATATTTGATGCCTTCCTTCTCAAAATCGGCAACCACAGATTCCAACTCAGCAATAGACGTAGTGTTAAGATCAAAAAGATACACAACCAAATCGGCGGAACGCATCTTTTCAAAGCTTTTCTGTATCCCAATATCCTCAATACTGCTCTCTGTGCTCACCCTGATTCCTGCAGTATCAATCAAACGGAATAAAACACCATCAATATTCAAAACCTCTTCAATAGTATCTCTTGTAGTTCCAGCAATCTCACTGACGATAGCCCTGTTCTCATTCAAAAGAGAATTCAGCAGGGTAGATTTCCCTGTATTTGGCTTACCGATGATTGCCACCTGCACCCCATTCTTAATAACGTTCCCCAACTTAAACGACGCAGCCAGTCGATTGGTTTTTATGACTAGTTCATTTACTACCTTTTTCAAATCACTTCTGTCAGCAAATTCAACATCTTCCGTAGCAAAATCAAGCTCCAGCTCAATCATGGCAGAAAAATAGACCAATTTCTCTCTAAGAAGACTTAAGTCTGATTTAAAACCTCCCCTTATGTTTCGGAGCGCATTATTTTTACTAGCCTCAGTATTACTTGCAATCAAATCTGAAACGGCTTCGGCTTGGGTGAGATCCAGTTTGCCATTCAAAAAAGCACGTTGGGTAAACTCACCAGGTCTTGCCAATCTGCAACCTTGCTCTAGAAGTGTTTCAAGAATTCGATTTTGAATATATACCGAGCCATGACAGTTAATTTCAACTACATCTTCCCCAGTGTAAGAATGAGGGTTTTTATATAAAGCCAATACCACTTCATCCAGAATATCTTCTCCTTTTCTGAGTAATCCAAAATGCAAAGTGTGAGAGGCTTGTTTCAATAAATCCTTAGACCTGAACAATTCATTCACAATCTCCCAAGCATTCACGCCACTCACCCTGATTACACCAATAGCACCAATACCCTTGGGTGTAGCCAAAGCAACGATAGCATCCATTAAGCCTTCCCTATACAAACCCATTGCAGAAATAATCAGTGAATGATTAAAAAGAAAAAACCTTCCAAAAGGAAGGTTTAGTATTAAATTATTTTGCTCTTATTCCGGTTGAACTATAAAAGTTATTTGTTGTCTTGCCCTGTAAGCAACATTGTGTCCATTTTGAACAGCTGGCTTCCAAGCTGGCCCTTTTTTAATAACCCGTACAGCTTCATCTGCTGTACCATAATGCGGATCATTTTCTGCAGCAACCTGACTGATATTTCCGTTTTTATCAACCAAAAAAGAAACCACTACTGTATACTTTCCTTCAGGCGCACCATTCTCAGCAGGTAAACCGCTATTCAAATTTCTCTGTAGATATTTTGTCCATGCAGCTGGTCCACCAGGAAACTGAGCTTCTATTTGTACTGAAGTAAAGACTTTATCGTAGTCTTCATCTTGTTTTGGTGCTTCAACAACACCAGTTCCCTTACTTTCTACAACGGGTGCAACCATACCATCGTCCTTAGCACCCTCTTGGTTAATAGTACCAATTTTTGTATCAGCCAACTTTTCTTGTTCAGGAGGTTGTTCTTTTACTTCTTCATCCTTTACAATCTTTGGAGGGGTGAACTTAGTTATTTCAACCTTAGGAGGTTCTTGCTTTGGTGGCGGTGGTGGCGGTGGTGGCTCATTTTTCTTTTCGTCTTTCTTTAAATCTTCTAAGTTGACATCCTGAACAATAATTTCAGTCTTCTTCTCAGAATGAAATGAATTTGCCAATACAGTAACTAGAAGAATTAAAAGGCAAATTGAAACTGTTGCCACTAATGCGTAAGTAATTCTCTTATTGTATGTTTTACGCAAATCATAAGCGCCATAACTTTTGTTTTTTCCGTCAAAAATTATGTCTAATATGTCTGCTGATAATATTTTGTTTACTTCCATTAGTTTAAGATAATGTTTTAAATTTAAACTATTCTTCTAATTCGTAGCACCACCAGCTTTTTCTGTAGCCAAAACAAGCTGGTTTTCACCTTCTGAAATATCAACTAAAGCGTAACGCTTTACAACGTTAATAGCCATTTCGTCCAAAATATCAATTACATTCTTGTAACTACTTTCATCATTAGGTTTTATTACAAC
>CANGFK010000152.1 GCA_947452925.1 Chitinophagaceae bacterium
CATCAGCGATTTAAGCTGGTTGAAACGTTTCAATCACCCAAGTGATTATGTTAAGGTTGGACAAAACATCGATATCATCATCATGGGTATTGATAAAGAAAACCGTAAATTACAGTTGGGTCACAAACAATTGGAAGAAGATCCTTGGGGTACTTTGGAAGAGACTTTCGGTGTTGGAACAAGACATGAAGGTACTGTTACCCGCAGAGACGACAAGGGTGCTTTGGTACAATTAGCTTATGGTTTGGAAGGATTTGCACCAGCTCGTCACCTGAACAAGGAAGATGGTAAAGCAGTTGCTGCCGAAGAAACATTAGAGTTTGTAGTTATTGAATTTGATAGAAACGACAAACGCATTCTTTTGAGTCATAGCCGTGTTTGGGAACAAGCACAGATTGAAGTAAAAGAATCTGCTAAGAAAGAGGCAAGAGCTGAATCTGAGAAAACAGCGAAAGAAGTGAAAGTGATTCAATCTAAGGTAGAGAAAACTACTTTGGGCGAATTGAGTGCTTTGGCTGACATCCGCGCTAAATTAGAAGAAGGCGAAAAGAAATAATTAATTCTTTTTGTTTCTGAATAGAATAGGCCACCCCGATTTTTTGGGGTGGCTTTTTTGTTTTGAATAGTATAGAAATTAATAAATTACAGGTACTTGGGCTAATAAAATTCCTTAGACTACTGTTACTAATCACCACATAACGACACTCATTAAAAAAATAATTAAATAATTAATTTAGTTTATCTGATAGGTCTTTTCAAATTAAAATTGTACAGACTTAGTAAGTAGATGCAGCGTGAAATGATAATTGATAGTCTTGTGTTTTGAGCATTCAATTTTCGATTACAACAAGTCTGGAAAGGCAGGACGGAACGGGATGGCTAGAAGTATATGAAGAATAATTTCGGCCTCTGAAAATAAATTACTGATAGGTAGTTAAAAGTAGTTTGTCAATTGGAGATAGTTTAAAAAATTGCTTGCTAGATTCGAATTAGGTTTTTTGAAATAATGGGTTGAAGTTCTGAGGTAGTTGAAGGAAAATTGTGAAAAGAATTGTCTTAAATGTTAAAAAAGCCTTTTACTTTTAAAATATTACAGTCAACTATTGTCGAAATGGATAATAATCCTTTACTTGCGGTCAAACTTAGCTGTGGAGGATATCATTTAACTTTTTTAGATATTGATGATACGCAATTACCTCTTTGGGTGAGAATTTAAAATCTATTTGTTTATTACATACAACTATAGTAAAATATTTTAGGTTAGACGACGGTTTAATAAGAGAATTGCGACTTGATTCAGCATTTTTTTTAATTTAATAATAAATTTTTATTGAATCGGATGTTTTTTTCGAACTAGAATATATATTTGCCAAATAGTAATTTCATTTTATGACTAAAAATTTTGTGTTTTACGTTTTTGCTGCTTTCCTTGTTGTGCTAGTTGGTTGTGGCAAACCAAAATCCAAAGGTGGTGCAATTGATGATGGTCAGGTTCACGGAATTTCGCCAAATTCAAAGCCTAGTATGTCTATGCCATTGGGTATGGTTTATGTTCCACCAGGGAACTTTCATATGGGACCAAGTGATGAGGACATCAATTACACCTTCACTTCAAGAAATAGAGAAGTTTCAATTCCTGGTTTCTGGATGGATGCAACTGAACTTACTAATAATAAGTATAGGGAGTTTGTGTATTGGGTAAGAGATTCCACAGTAGCAGTAATGTTGGGAGCACCATATTACGACACTATAGTACATTGGAAGCAACTGAAAACTGTAAAGTTGGATGATGCAAAATTCAAAGATCAATTATCAAGCGCTGGTTACTTTATTAAGGTTGATGCTCAAGGTACAAAGCCTTTCTTTAACCCAGAAAAGTTAATTTATGCATATACAGAGCCTGATTTCCAAGAGTTAACCAAATCTGAAAATAGAGAAGCATTCAAAGCTAACCCACTACAATTCTTTAAGAAACGTAAAGTAATGGCTTATCCTGATACAACTGTATGGATGAAAGATTTCTCTTATTCTTACAATGAGCCAATGACAAAAAGATATTTCGCTCATCCTTCTTTTGGTAACTACCCAGTAGTTGGCGTTAACTGGAGACAAGCACAAGCGTTTTGTAATTGGAGAACTAAAAAGCTAAACAATTATTTAGAGTCTAAGAAAATGGCTGTTGAAAGTGATTTCAGATTGCCTAGTGAAGCAGAGTGGGAATACGCTGCAAGGGGTGGAAGAAGTAGTTCAATGTATCCTTGGGGTAATTACTACCTAAGAAATAAAAAAGGATGTTTACTTGCTAATTTCAAACCTGGAAGAGGTAACTATGCTGAGGATGGTGGTTTTTACACCGTTCGTGTAGATGCTTATTGGCCTAATGGGTATGGTCTGTACAACATGTCAGGTAATGTTGCAGAATGGACAAATTCATACTTTAACGAAGGAGCTTATAACATTGTGCACGATATGAGTCCTGACTTAAGATATGACGCAAAAGATTCAGATCCTCCACGAATGAAAAGAAAAGTAGTAAGAGGTGGTAGCTGGAAAGATGTAGGTTATTACCTGCAAACAAGTACAAGAAATTATGAGTACCAAGATACATCTAAGTCCTACATCGGGTTCAGATGTGTTATTGATTTAGTACCAAGACGATAAACAATTTTTTAAATTTTTCAATTTTCAACAGTTTCATTAACAATTAAAAAAAAAAACATGTCAGCAGGATTAACTAAAGGTCAGAACAGGTTACTAAACATCTTCGTATGTTTCGGTGCGTCAATTGTTATTATTGGTGCTTTAATGAAAATTCAACACTATCCGGGTGCCAATCAATTCTTGCCAATCGGTCTAGGAACAGAGGCACTTATCTTTATTGTTTATGGTTTATTACCTCCTCCAGATGCCGGACATGCTGAGGCTCCTGTTGAAAAAGTTCAAGGAAACACTGCACTTAAAACAATGGAAAAAATGTTAGCTGAAGCTGATATTACGCCAACAAGTTTATCTAAATTGGGTGAAAACTTTAAAAAATTGGGTTCTTCTGTATCTAATATTGGTGATATAAGTGATGTAGTTAAATCTACTTCCGATTTTAGCGCTAAAACAAAGTTAGCTGGAGAATCATTTACCGCTATAACTGGAGCTGTTAATCAAGCAACTGCCTCTTTCTCTTCATTAAGTGGTGCTGCAGAATCAACTAAACAGTTTCATGGTCAAGTACAAAATCTAACAAAGAATTTAGCTTCCATAAATACTATTTATGAAATGGAATTGCAAGAAAGTAACAACCACTTGAAAGCAATTAATCAATTCTACGGAAAACTTTCTCAAGTTGCTACAACTATGGAAGGTACAGCTGTTGATGCATTGAAAGCAAAAGAACAGATCGGAACATTGGCAACTAATCTAGGTAAGCTAAATCAAGTTTATGGAAACATGTTAACTGCAATGCAAGGAAGGGCGTAATGATGGTTGCTAATATTGTTATATTCATTTTTTAATATTTTAATAATTAAATAAGTATGTCATTACCTAAAGAGCCGCGGCAGAAAATGATTAATGTGATGTATTTGGTGTTAACTGCCTTGTTAGCAATAAATGTATCTGATGAAATTTTGCTTGCTTTTAAAACAATAGATCGAAGTCTTAATAATTCAAATGCTGTTATCGATAGAAAGGATGAAACTTTATTTGCATCTCTAAAAGAAATGATAAGTAAAGCTGAAACTAAGGATTCTGCAGCTGTATGGGCTCCAAGAGCTCAACAAGCAGCTCAATATTCAGACGAGATGATTAAATATATCGATAATATTAAAAATGAAATGATTGCTGCTTCAGAACCTGAGCCTGCAAAAGACGGAAAAGAAGCAACATATAATTTCAAAAATACAGAAGCACCTACTCGTTTATTAGTAGAAGAATCTAGTGGTGGGGATAAAAAAGGTGAAGAGTTATTGCAAAAGCTTACTGACTATAAAGCTAAGTTGTTGGGGATTCACCCTTCAATAAGGGCAGCTTTTCAAAATGACTTACCTCTAAATCTTGCAGTCCCTCCTTCTCTTAACGGTGCAAAAGAAATGCCTTGGGCTTATACTTATTTTCACATGACTCCTACGGTAGCTGCTGTAGCTATGTTAAGTAAATTTGAAAATGATATCAAAAACAGTGAAGCTCAAATTGTTGAGTACTGCCATAAACAAATTGGCGCTGTAAAAATTGTGTATGATAAATTTGTTCCTATTGCAGAAGAAAGTTCTCAATACCTAATGCCTGGTCAAGAATTAACTATTACTGGTGGCGTTGGTGCTTTCAGTACTACCTCTCAACCAAGTGTAACTGTTGATGGTTCTTCTGTTCCAATCGGTCCAGATGGTACTGCTTTATACAAAACTATTGTTGGTGGTCCTGGTTCTTACAGTAAAAAAGTAACTATTAGTTTCAAAAAACCTAATGGTGAAACTGGAACAGTTGATAAAGAGTTAAAATATACTGTTGGCTCTCCTACTGGAGCAAGTGTAAGCGCTGATGCAACTAAAATTTTCTATATCGGTTTGAAGAACCCAATTAGTGTATCTGGTGGTACTAAGGGTGATGAAGCTACCCAAGTTTCAACTGATAATGGTTCCTTAGAAAAGACTGGTCCTGGTAAATATGATGTTACTGTTTCCGGTGGTACTGAGTCTAATATTACTGTAACAGTTGATGGTAAGTCAACACCATTCAAATTCAGAGTAAAGCAAATTCCTAGCCCAATTGCTATGGTGGGTACTAACTCTGGTGGTAAGTTCAAGTTGAATGATTTCAAAGCGCAGCAAGGTGTTAGAGCTGATTTGAAAGATTTCATCTTCGAAGGTGTTAAATACAATATCACAAGTTTTACTTTCTATGCTACTGGTAAAGGATTTACTGAAAATCCTGGAATCGCAGCCAACAATGGTCCTGTTTTTAGTGCTGATTGTAGAAAATATATTGACAGATGTGTTGTTGGAACAAGTGTAATTATAGATGATATTAAAGCACTTGGACCGGACGGACACACAAGACCTTTGCCTCCGATTTCATTTACGTTAACAAATTAAACATGAAGTATACATCTTTTTTATTTCTAATGCTATTGGGCTTCAATCTTAGCAGTTTAAACGCTCAGAGAAGACCCGCTACTAGAAGAACTACTACTCCTAGTAGGAGACCGGCTACTACCAACGCTGCTAGTAGGCCTGCAGCTAGTACGCCGGTCACTACGCCCACGCCACAGGCGCAAAAGCCCTCAGCTCCCTACATTACTATAGCAAGCAGTGGCGGAAATGGTGGTGGTATTAATGACACGGCTAAAATTTCTCAGAGGAATGATAATGTCATTACACGTAACTATGTGAAAGATCGTACTCCTTTGGCATACAAGAATATCAGAGAAGATGATGCGGTGTACAAACAACGTATATGGAGGGAAATTGACGCTAGAGAAAAGGTAAATTTACCTTTCCGTTATTCTTTAGTAGAAGATAATGGTAGTCAGCGTTTCATTTCTATACTTCTAAGTGCAATCAGAAGTGGTGTTACTGCTTTTGATGCTGATATTGATGACCGCTTTACAACGCCTCTCACTACAGATCAAGCTTTAGCTAAATTGGCTGCTGGTAAACCAGATACTTCTGCTGTTAATGACTTGGATGGTAATGTTATTAGGTATGAAATCAGAGCTAAAGAAGTAATGTTAGATTCTGTTTATAAATACAGAATTAAAGAAGAAGTTGTATTCGATAAAGAAACATCTGTTTTGTATACTAGAATTTTGGGTATAGCTCCTGAAATGCCTAAGTACACTTCAGAAGGTACTTTTATTTCTCTTCAAACATTGTTTTGGCTTTACTACCCAGATTTGCGTCCTACATTGGCGAAATACGAAGTCTACAATCCGAAAAACTTTGGAGCCCGTATGAGTTGGGAAGACCTTTTCGAAAGCAGAATGTTTAGTAGTTACATTACAAAGTCAACATTGGATAATCCATTTGATCAGTCTTTGAAGGCTAAGTATGGAAAAAATACACTCTTTGCTCTCTTAGAAGGTGATGCTATTAAAGAGAAGATTTTTAATTATGAACAAAGTTTGTGGTCATATTAATTAAATAATAATTTTCAATTTCACAAAAAGATTTTATGTCAGACGTTAAGGTTTCTGTTAGTCAAAGTAAATCTGCAACAGCCACTCAAGTTAAGAAAGGTGGTAATTTAATTTCATCGGTTGCACCTCTTGTTTGTATTCTTTTAGGTTATGTTATCTGGAGATTTGTTATTGGTAATCCTGATAACTTTAGCAAACCTGATACTACAGGTGCTTGGTTTTGGCCTACACATGAAGGGCCAAAAAGTGGTTTTTCTAAAATGTATTTGGGTGGTATTATTGTACCTATTTTGATAGGATGTTTTCTTACTGTTCTCACTTTCGTTATTGAAAGATTATTAACAGTAGTTAAGGCTGCTGGTACAGGAAATATTGCAGAGTTTATAAGAAAAGTACAATTTCATTTAGCGAATAAAGAAATTGATAAAGCTATTGCTGAATGCGACAAGCAGAAGGGTGCTGTTGGTAATGTAATGAAAGGTGGTCTTCACAAATACAAGGAGATGATCTCTAATACTGAATTGACAACTGAACAAAAAGTATTGAACATTCAAAAAGAAGTTGAAGAAGCTACTGCACTTGAGTTGCCAATGTTGGAGAAGAACCTAGTATTTCTTTCTACTATTGCATCTGTTGCTACTTTGCTTG
The DNA here is from genome assembly GCA_947452925.1 of Chitinophagaceae bacterium. Taxonomy (GTDB): domain Bacteria; phylum Bacteroidota; class Bacteroidia; order Chitinophagales; family Chitinophagaceae; genus Parasediminibacterium. Next base: position 6,776 of record CANGFK010000152.1, read on the forward strand.
GTTTGTTAGGTACCGTTTTGGGTATGATTAGATCTTTCTCTGCTCTTGGTGATAGTGGTGGTGGTGAGGCTGCTCAGAAACTTTCTCAAGGTATTTCTGAGGCACTTTATAATACTGCATTAGGTATTGGTACTTCTGCAATATCTATCATTATGTACAATGTCTTTACCACTAGAATCGATTCTATAACTTATGGAATTGACGAATCAGGTTTTACATTGACTCAAAGTTTTGCATCTAACTACAAGTAATTTAATTAGAATATATGTCACGTCCTAAGTTACCACGTAAGAGTACTTCTATTGACATGACGGCTATGTGCGATGTGGCTTTTCTGTTGTTAAGTTTCTTCATTCTTACAACTAAGTTCAAGCCCTCTGAAGCGATAACTGTTGTTACGCCTAGTTCGGTGGCTTCACATGTTGCTCCTGATAAGGATATAGTTCTAATTACAATCGATAAGAACGGAAAAGTATTTCTTTCAATTGATGATGAGGCTAAGAAACAGTACATTGCAAGTGCATTGAATACAGAAAAAAACTTGACCTTAAATGTTGCTGCGTTCAAAAAATCTACTTTTTTTGGAACTAGTTTCTCTCAATTACCTTCTTTTCTAACTATTGCTGAAGAAGATAGAAAAGGAAACCTGTTACCTGGAATTCCTTGTAAGGATAGTGCACAGAATGAATTGGTTGATTGGCTTAAAGTAATCAATGATGCTTACCAAGGTCAGAAAATTAATTTACTACTTAAGGGTGATAACCTTGCCAAGTATCCTGCTTTCAAGAATGTACTCTATGCTTTCAAAAAGAATAATTTCTTGAAGTTTCAAATGGTTACTAACCCTGAAACTGTGCCAATTGGTTCTGATCTTTACAGAATGAATCAAGGTAAAGCCGATTCTAAGGTTGAATAATTTAGTTAATCTGGGTTAAAAATATTTATTATGGCAGAGTTAGATACCTCGGGTGGTGGCCACAAAAAAGGTCCAGGTGTAAAAA
>CANGFK010000153.1 GCA_947452925.1 Chitinophagaceae bacterium
AATAGCATATACAAAAGCCTCATCTTCACTAATTGCAAGATAGGATGGGTTGTTAGCCTTAATCTTACTAACCTGTTCTGTTTTTCCAGTAGTTGCGTCAAAATCATAAACATAGATGCCCTCACTCTTACCATTAGTGTAAGTGCCTACCAATAGGTAATAGTTATTGTGCTGACTAAAAGAAACTGTAACAACAAAACAGAAGATAAACAGAAACAGAAGGCGCATAAAACAATTTTTGAGGTAATGAATGTATTGTTATTTATAAGGTCTGTAGATAATAAAACTTCCACTAGTGATGTCAGCCAAATTCAGGTCACTCAGTCCCACCTTTCTGCCAAAGTCACTGGTGTTTTGATGTGCAATAATGTATTGTCCTTTTCCATGTACTTCATATATAACAGCTGTGTGATGCTCTAAATGAGACATGATAGTCATGTTTCCAAGGACTTTCTTTAGCTCAACGCCTTCAAATTGGATGATATCACCCGGATAAATACTGTCTTTTCTGTAATTCACTACTTTGCCATATCTGTACTCTTTGTCCCAAACTGCACCCAATTCATTTAGTGGTTGTGCGGCAAGATCCCAACATTCGCCTCTGCCAACTTTCTGTTTTAAGTGAGCTGATACAAAAGCAACTATTTGCTGATTGAGTTGTGGGATACTATCATTCCTTGTTAATCTATTTAATTGATTATCATATTTACTAGGAGAATTATTTAAAAAGGATAATAAAATTAGTTGGCTTATTATTATACCTGTAAGTGCTACTTTCATTGATTAATTTTGCAATGAAAATAATCGGATTCTCCAAACAGTAAACTGTTTTAATAAATACTTAGCAAAAAGGAATACAGAAACGAACACAAAGAGCACTAAAATATGAATTACTTATTCTTTCTAGTGTTTGTTTTTGACCCCTTTAGGAGAATATTTTAGGGCAAATAGCTGTAGACTTTATAATCCCAAGGTTTCAAAATAAAATGTTGTTTATCTGAGAGTGTCTCTATTTTGTTGCTGAATATTTCAGTTGCCTTGCCTGATAGGGTAGGGCTGGAGAGGGTTGCAGTAAGGGCATCCTTGCTCAAGTTCAATACCACCAAGACTTTTGCTCCATTGTTCTCGCGGATGTAGGAGAAAATCTTGTCATCATTAGGGCTTATTATTTTACTGTAACTAGCATTTGCAGCTAATGCCTCATTGTTTTTCCTAAGTGTCAATAACTTGGTATAAAAGCCAGCGCGAGCATATTTGCCAAATGGGATAGTGTTCTTGTAAAAGAAACTGATACTATCCAAGTAGGGTTCTTCCTGACTGCTGTATATCAATGGAACAGAGCGCTTCATGGTTTGTGTGAGTACTGCAAAAGGAGCATGTGTTGCACCAGGCATTGTGCCATAATCTGATCTATTCCAGCTATTTTCATCATGATTGCTTGTAAGGAACATTCGTAAGGCATTACTTTGAAAATCATTATCAATTTTGTTGAAGATGCTATCTAGGGAAGATGCCTTTGAGTTACCTTTTACAATCTCTTTCATCACATTAAACTCTGGCCAAGTATAGGTTGCATCAAATCCGGCCTCATGAATCCATGGTTCCGAGGCTTCAGCCAGCATGAATAGGCTTCTTCCTTTACGAAGTGTAGCTATACATTTTGACCAGAAGTCTTTGGGTACTTCAGAAGCCACATCGCAACGGAACCCATCTATATGACTTGTCTTCAGCCAAAACTCCATATCAGCAGTCATAGAATCGCGCAGTTCCTTATTCTTGTAATTTAGTTTTCTTGCATCCGTCCAGTCAAAAGGAGTAACAGCTTTGTGTGTAATACTATCTAGAACATAGAAGTCGGGATGGGTAGTTAGCCAATAGTGATCAGCAGATGTGTGGTTGGCAACCCAGTCAATAATTACTTTAAAGCCCATTTCGTGGCATTGTTTTACTAGTTTATTCCAATCTTCCATTGTGCCAAATTCTGGATTGATTGCTTTGTAGTTTCGTACGGCATAATAGCTTCCCAGTGCCCCTTTTCTGTCCAATATGCCAATAGGGTTTACAGGCATAAACCAAAGTGTTTGCACGCCCATTTTTTTCAATCTCGGTAAGTGTTTAGCGAAAGCATTAAAGGTTCCTTCGGGGGTATATTGCCGCACATTTACTTCATAGATATTTCCCTGCATTATCCAAGCAGGATGCCCATCTTTAGTAGTTGTATAGGCAGAAAGTTTAGGCTTTTGTTGGGCATTTGCGGTAGATAAGGAGAGAGAAACATAGGATAATACAATGATTATCAAATTCTTTACTAGCATAACAATTGTTTTTAGGCTGTAAATATCTCGTTTTATTGTGTAAAAATTACACATTTGATTAAGTTTTTTTTCTGCTAGTCAATAATAGAGAATTTAATTTGTAAATGCGAAAAGGAACGTTTTAGATTAAGTTGATGCAATAGGGAAGTAGCAAGTTATCTAGCTAAATACTGTTTTATTTCTTTTCTGGAGTCTCGCTCTTTTATAGTTTCTCGTTTGTCGTGGTCTTTTTTACCTCGTCCCAAGCCGATTTCTATTTTAACCAAATGTTTGTCTGTGAAGAAAACTTTTAGAGGGACTATGGTCAATCCTTTTTCTTTTATCTTGGCTTCTAATTTCTTCAGTTCTTTTTTGTGGAGTAAGAGTTTACGATCATAAACAGCAATATGGTTATTAGTAGTGCCTAGTTTATATTCGGCTATATAGAGTCCTCGCACCCAAAGCTCATGTTTATCAAACAGACAAAATGCATCGTTGAAGCTAACTTTTCCTTCACGGATACTTTTTACTTCAGTTCCCATCAATACAACGCCTGCCTCGAGTTTATCCTCGATGGCATAGTTGAAATAGGCCTGTCTGTTGTTCATTTCTTTTGTCATAAGGAAAGTCGTATGTTGTAAGTCATAGTAATAAGTAACATTTTTTGACTTATGACTTGCAGTTTACTACTTGTGACTATTTTTAGTTTCTAAACAATGTTATTAGTTGTGAAAGCTTATTCTTGAGGTCTTTCCTGTCTAATATGAAATCCAGGAAGCCATGCTCAACTAGGAACTCACTACGTTGAAAACCAGGAGGTAAATCTTTTTTAATAGTTTCTTTAATCACACGTGGACCAGCGAACCCAATCAGTGCGCCGGGTTCTGCAAAGTTTAAATCACCCAACATGCCAAAGCTAGCAGAGATACCTCCGAAAGTAGGGTCAGTCAGGAAAGAGAAATAGGGGAGTTGAGCGTCTGCCAATTGTGACAGTTTGCCACTAGTCTTTGCCATCTGCATCAAGCTAAAAGCACTTTCCATCATTCGCGCACCCCCACTCTTACTGATGACCATAAATGGAAGTTTTTGTTCTATACAGTAATCGACAGCTCGGCTAAATTTTTCTCCCATTACACTACCCAAGCTACCGCCAATAAATTCAAAGTCCATACAGGCTACCACCAATCCTTCGCCATTTACACTACCAGTGGCAACGCGCATGCTATCTTTCAAATCAGTTTTTGAATGGATGTCGTCCAGACGTTTCTGGTAGCTTTTTAAATCGGTGAAATGAAGCATATCAACGCTTCTGATGTCGTCGAACATTTCTGTAAATACCTGTTCATCGAAAATAATATCAAAATATTCGTCACTTCCTATGCGATGATGATAATTACATTTTGAGCACACAAAGAGTGCTTCCTTTAAGTCTGAAGTAGTAGATATAAAATTACATTCGGGGCATTTATTCCATAATCCTTCCGGAGTTTCTTTTTTCTCAGCAGTTGTAGTTAGGATTCCTTTCTTTCTACGTTTGAACCAACTTCTTCTGCCCGTTTCTTCCTGATGTGCATCTTCTTCTAAGCCTGTAAAAATGTTGTCCATATCTGTTGAATGTTCGTTTTTCAATTATAAATATGCTTTTAGGAAGCCGTGAAGGTAAGGATAATTTATAAAGCAGGAATTTTGAACAGCCCTGAATGATTTATTTAACACATCCGTCAAGGCCATATTATAAGAAATTACCCAAATAATCATTAAATATAGAAGTGGGTAATGGCTCTTTACTCCCAATGCTATCAAACAAAAAAGGGTAACAGTCCATTCGACTATTACCCTTTTATATGTATAAACTATAATTTAAAACAGTTTATGCATTTCTGTTGATGCAATTCAAGTCTTCGAAAGCTATCTCGAGACGTTTACTAAAGCTTTCCTCTGCTTTACGCAACCAAACACGAGGATCATAATGTTTTTTATTTGGCTTATCTTCTCCCTCTGGATTACCCAATTGTCCTTGAAGATAGCCTTCATACTTCTTGTAGTTTTGCAAAATACCCTCCCAGAAAGCCCATTGCAAATCGGTATCAATATTCATTTTGATAGCACCATATCCAATTGCTTCTCTTATCTGACTTTGTGGACTTCCGCTGCCGCCATGAAAAACAAAATAAACTGGCTTAGAACCTGTACCATAATGCTTTTGGATATAGTCTTGACTATTCTTCAATATTTCGGGTCTCAACTCAACATTACCTGGCTTGTACACACCGTGTACATTACCAAAAGCAGCAGCGATAGTAAATAAGTTACCAACCTTTCCTAGTTCTTCATAAGAATAAGCCACATGTTGTGGTTGTGTATATAACTTGTCATTTTCAACATCGCTATTGTCCACTCCATCTTCTTCACCACCTGTTACACCCAATTCAATTTCAATAGCCATTCCCAATGGTTTCATTCTTTTATAGAACTCAACAGAGGTATGAATGTTTTCTTCCAATGGTTCTTCACTCAAATCCAACATGTGGGAACTGAATAAAGGCTGACCTTTTTCTTTATAAAATTGTTCGCCTGCATCTATCAAACCGCTCACCCATGGCAACCATTTTTTAGCAGCATGGTCTGTATGTAAAACGACAGGTACACCATAATGTTTTGCTACATTATGAATGTGTAAAGCGCCCGAAACGCCACCTGCAATATTTGCTTCGTAGTTGCCATTAGGCATTCCTTTTCCAGCAATAAACTGGGCTCCACCGTTAGAAAACTGGATAATGACAGGAGAATTTACTTTAGCTGCAGTTTCTAAAACAGCGTTGATTGTGTTGGTGCCGATAGTATTTACGGCAGGCAATGCAAATTCATTTTCTTTTGCATCTTTCAAAAGGGCTTCTAGTTCTTCGCCAAAAAGAACACCCGGTTTGTACTTTTTCATAATTTAAAGTATGTATTAGTGGATAAAATATTATCAAAGCCGCAAGATAAAGTAAGTTTAGGTTTAATAAATAGAAAAAAGGTATATAAAATGTTCATTAGCTATGAATAACTTTTTATCTAGTACCAGCACATAGACTTCCCAACGTAATAGATTTTACTTTGAGGAGATTAAACTACGCTTGTTATGAAAATGTTTTCTGTTACTGCGAACCCTTGAATAAAAGTAATATTACTATGAGTCTTTAAGTAACTCCAAGTCTGGCTGAGCATATTTATATACCTTGAAGTAAATTGTAGTGTTTGTTTGATAGATGCCCTCAAAACCTGAAATAGTATTGATAAATTGTACCAAATGGTCATTATCTCTACACATCACATCCACTTCAAGGTCGTAGTCGCCAGATGTGCCTGCCAGAAAACTTACTTCAGGTAGTTCTAAAATTTGTCTAGCTACCTGTTCTTTTAGTGTTGCAGGGCGTATATATATGGCAATGTGTGCGTAGGATCTGAAACCTACTTTATCCGGATCAACCCTTCCTATGATATTGACAGTTCCGTCTTCTATTAACTTATTTACTCTGGTACGAATAGTGCCGATCGAGACATGTAACTGATCTGCCATAACTGTAAATGAAGCTCGACCATCTTTTTGTAGGCATGATAATATGGCAAAATCTAAATCGTCTAGTGAGGGGGTGTTCTTTTGCATAATTAAGTTGTTAAAAAAGCAGTTGTTTCCTTTGTTTTTGTAATAATTAAATGATTTATTTTCTCTGTCGGCTATCAAATATATTAAGTTGGCTTCATTAAATCAAAAATATTTAGAATACATCCATATTTTTTCTCTTTTTTTGATTGTAAAATAGATTTTAGGTCTCAAAAAGTGTAAATCGTTGTGAAGCCTTTCTTCTGAGAGAATTATACTAACAAGATTGCTGGTGATTGCAACTTCTAATGCAAATTATGCTGTTTTTGTGTTTTTTGTTAAAAAAATAATAGTTTTTTTGTTTTAAAACTAAAATTATTTTACTTTTACTGCTTTGATTTTGTAAATTAAGTATCTAATTAAGATTGTAATGAAGTATCAAGCGATTAAGAATTATGTAAATGGACAGTTTGTAGAAGCCTCTACAGATAGAAAAATGGATGTTATATCTCCAATTGATGGTAAACATTTATCGACTGTGCCAATGAGTACTTATGCCGATTTGGATAGTGCGGTGGCGGCTGCGAAGGAAGCATTTCCTAAATGGAGTCGTACGCCAATAAAGGAAAGAGTACAAATATTTTTCCGTTATAGAAGTTTATTAGAGAAGCATTTGGTTGAATTAGCCGAATTGTGTAGTGAAGAAAATGGAAAAATTTATAGCGAGTCGGTTGCTGAAATAGAAAAGTGTATTGAACTAACCGAGTTTGCAGTTTCATTACCTCAATTAGTTACAGGAGAAGTTTTGGAAGTGAGTAGGGGGGTAGAATGCCGTACAGAGCACGCTCCACTAGGAATTGTAGCGAGTATTGTTCCTTTCAACTTCCCTTCGATGGTGCCAAACTGGACAATGCCTAATGCGCTTGTTTTAGGTAATTGCATGATTATAAAGCCATCTGAGAAAGTGCCTTTAAGTTGTGGAAGAATTGCTGAATTATTAAAGGAAGCCGGTTTGCCAGACGGTGTATTTAATATTATTAATGGTGATGTAGAAATAGTAGAAGCTATTTGCGATCATCCGGGAATAGATGCGGTATCTTTTGTAGGATCTACCAAAGTAGCTAAGATTGTTTATCAACGTGCTACTAGCAATCTCAAAAGATGTTTGGCGTTGGGTGGTGCTAAGAATCACTTACTGGTTTTACCAGATGCCATTCCTGGTATGACTGCACAAAATGTAACGGCTTCGATGAGTGGTTGCGCAGGACAACGCTGTATGGCTGCCGGTGCAATGGTGGGTGTGGGAGCAATTGACCATATTGTAGAAAAAATTTGTGAAGAAGCAAGAAAAGTAGTTCCGGGTCAGAACTTAGGTGCTGTGATTAGTAAAGAATCAAAAGAAAGAATTGAAAGATTTATTGATGAAGCAGAAAAGGATGGTGCTAAGATTTTGGTTGATGGAAGAAAGGCTGTAGTTGAAGGCAAAGAAGCTGGTTATTACGTTGGCCCTACTGTAATTGATTATGTAACGCCAAATATGAGTGTTGCAAAAGAAGAAATCTTTGGGCCAGTAATTTCTATTCTTCGAGTTGCAACTGTTGATGAAGCTTTGGCTATTGAAAACGCAAACCCTTATGGTAATGCAGCTAGTGTGTTCACTCAAAATGGGGGTGCGGCACGATATATTATCGACCGTGCAAGTGCTGGTATGATTGGTGTAAATGTGGGTGTGCCTGTACCGCGTGAACCATTTTCTTTTGGCGGTTGGAATGAAAGCAAATTTGGTGTAGGAGATATTACGGGTAAGAGTTCCATAGAGTTTTGGACTAAGTTGAAGAAGAGTACTACCAAATGGAATCCTGAAGCAGGTGTAAACTGGATGAGCTAG
>CANGFK010000154.1 GCA_947452925.1 Chitinophagaceae bacterium
AAAGTTAATATTTGTCTGGAATATAACATCACCCCTATCTTTTGTTGCGGTGAACCATTAGAAATAAGAGAAGCAGATACGCAGAATGCCTTCGTTGCAAAACAATTGCAAGAAAGTCTTTTTCATCTTTCTGCATCAGAGATTGTGAAGTTGGTAATTGCTTATGAACCTATCTGGGCAATAGGAACCGGCAAAACTGCTAGTAGTGCACAAGCTCAGGAAATGCACGCATCTATCCGCTCGGTATTTGCTGCAAAGTATGGTGCTGAAGTGGCAAATGTTATCCCTATCCTATATGGTGGAAGCGTTAAAGCAAGTAATGCTACCGAAATATTCTCTGAGGCAGATGTTGATGGCGGCCTTGTTGGTGGTGCCTCACTCATTGCTGATGAGTTTATTAAAATCATAAATGCTTAAACTTATTTTTCATTAAAAGTAAAAGGTCGTTATTTAACTATAACGACCTTTTACTTTTAAAATATGCTCTAAAAATACTTTCTTTTATAGAATACTAGCAGATGCGACGCAACGTTTTGAGTGTTAATTCAGTCATAGAAGAAAGGATTTTGATGTTTAATAGATTGGTTGGCATATTCGTTTTACTTTTCATGATGTCTTCTGGATATTCTCAGGAGCATAAGTCTTCTACTGATGGGGCAGTACAGAATATTAAAATAGATGTGTTTGGTCCATTCAGGGGTTATTCTCAAATAACGTATGAGAAGATGTTGGCGCCGCGCAAAAGCTATGAGGTTACAGTAGGCTTTATAGGGTTAGGTAGAAACCAGGCTTTCCCATACTCAGATACAGTGGTTAGTTCCAGCCCAAACCATAAAAGCCAGCTTGGGTTCTTTATAGCTGCAGGATATAAATTTAGTAAACTACCCATATTTGAAATCGGCGCCAAAGGTGCAACCCATGTGATGCAGGGTGCTTATGCAAAACCAATTCTATACATTGGGGCGTACGACGAAAACAGAATTGAACGTATCAATGAACATAATTATCGTTCTGCAAGACCCACTACCACCTTTGCAGCCTTGCAGATTGAACTAGGAAAACAATGGATAATCAAGAATAAAGCCTTGATAGATATCTACGGAGGCTTTGGTTATTGCATAGACAACAAAGGATATTACAGCACCAGCTATTGGAATCTGTCCACAACTTCTGCTTTCAATTACTGCAATGACAGAATAGGAAAAAGCCCAGGCATCTCTTTTACTTTTGGGATAAAGACAGGCTTATTGATAAAATAGCACTTAAACTCATATCTGCTTTTGCTGTTTACGCTCAATGGTTATAGATGTTGAGAAGCTTTCTAAGTATATAAAGTGTCTTTTTCGGTATCTGACAAGATAGTAATCTGATTAATTAAAAAAACAATTGAATTGACTTCAGCGAAGCGAGCGCTGAAGTAAGCGCTTGCTTCGTTGATGTATACCTATATCGCACTCACTTCTACTATCAAAAATTTCAAATAATTGGTGTTTTCTAATCCCCAGATAATGGGATGGTCGCTTGCTTGTGCTTTAAAAGTTACTTGTCTGATTCTTTTCTTGGCATCCCTTGCAGCAGCGGCAATAGTATCCAAGAATAATTCGGGCGAAACCAAGTTGGTACAACTACTTGTTACCAAGAAGCCACCATTCTTCACCAGTTTCATCCCGCGAAGATTTATTTCTTTATATCCGGTAACAGCTTTGCCAATACTTTCCCTGCTTTTGGTAAATGCGGGAGGATCCAGCATCACCACATCGTACTTCTTTTCTTCTTTGTCCCATCTTTTCAGTGCATCGAAAGCATTCATTGCTTCGAAGCGGCAAATATTTTCCAGACCATTCAAGGCTGCATTTTTGTTTGCTTGCTCCACTGCTTGTTCACTGATGTCAATACCATAAACCGACTTGGCACCATAACCAGCCGCATGAATTTCGAAGGTTCCTGTATAAGTAAATGCCCCTAAAACATCTGCGCCCTTGGCAATTTCCTTGATGGCACGACGATTATCTTGCTGATCTAGAAAGTACCCCGTCTTTTGTCCGTTCTCTATATCTACATTAAACTTAAACCCATTTTCATTGATGACAATATTGGTATCGAAAGGCTCGGACAGAAATCCTTTTTGTTGCTCCAATCCTTCTAATTCTCTTACAGGAACATCGTTTCTTTCATAAATTCCTTTGGGATTAAATATTGTCTGCAAGGCATTTACAATGGCCGGTTTCCATTTTTCAATCCCGAAAGAAAGGGTTTGGATAACGAAATAATCATTGAATTTATCAATTACAAGTGCAGGGAGATAATCTGCTTCGCCAAATACAAGCCGACAGTTTTCGGTATAACCTAACTTCTGACGATAATGCCATGCTTGTTTGATTCTATTCAGGAAGAAATCATCGTTTATGTTTTCGTGTTTACGGGTTAATAATCGAACCGCAATCTGGGATTGTTGATTGATATATCCTCGTCCCACATACTTTTTATCATAGTAAAAAACTTCTACAATATCACCAGCGGCAGGTTCGCCAACTATCTTTTCTATCTCATTACCATAAATCCAAGGATGTCCATTGGCAATACGTGGCGCAATTTTACGCTTCAAAAAAACTTTTGTCATAGCAGCGAATGTAGTTAGTAGATATGAGATAGTAGTTATTAGTTGAATAAGCTATTATAAAAAACAATTTGCATCGTTAATAACTCATATCTACTAACTACTATCTAAAAAAGTCGTTCTGTCAGTTATCCACTGCATTCTAGTCATAAAATGTAGATGTTGAAAAGTCATTTCTGCACTCGATAGTCTTTGGGTGTATATTTGACATCTCGGCGGGAAATTGGAGAATCACCTCAATAATAAATTAAAAAGTAAAGAAAATGGCTTTAGAATTCACAGATGCTAACTTCCAGACAGAAGTTTTGGATAGCAAGACATTAAACGTAATTGATTTTTGGGCTGAATGGTGCGGACCGTGCCGTGCAATCGGACCAGTCATTGAAGAATTGAGCAAAGAATATGCTGGCAAAGTAAAGATTGGTAAGATAAACGTGGATGTAAATCCAAATACCAGTGTACAATATGGCATTACTTCTATCCCTGCAATCCTTTTCATTAAAGATGGTAAAGTGGTTGACAAACAAATTGGTGCAGTACCAAAGAGTGTTTTGGATAAAAAGATTCAATCGCATTTATAATCATTGCGCTCAAATAAAAAAAGGCTTCCTATTGTTGGAGGCCTTTTTTATTTCAGGGCATTAAACACATAGGCACAATAGGAACATAGGGTCATTGTGTAGTTTACATAAGAAAACAGAATTGTTTAGACAATTGCCACTATTGCTAAGTGTACTTTAAGTGAATCGCTTCTTAATTCTTATTTTCTATGTGGCTATTGTGTCTATGTAGTAATTTTATCTTTACGTTATGAAGTCAATAAATACAATTTTCTCTCTGCTTCTCTTTCTTTCTTTTGCTATTGCACAAGTACCAAAAGAAAAAGCTTTATTGTGGAAGATAAGTGGAAATGGGATTAAAGAACCATCTTACTTATATGGAACCATTCATCTGATGTGTCCCGACAAAATCAAAATAGATTCTTTGTTGCTGCAGAGTTTTGATGCTACCAAACAACTATATCTGGAGGTGAACACCAGCGACCCTGAAATGATGAGTAAAACAATGAAAGGCATGTTGATGGATGGGGGACAAAGCTTGGAGAATCTGGTAAGTAAAGCCGACTACGATAGTATGAGTCATATTTTTATGGATAAAGCCAGTATGCCGATACTATTTATGGCAAAAGCAAAACCTATTCTATTGATGAGTGCTGTATTTCCCTCTCTGCTTGGTTGTGCCCCCGAAGGGTGGGAATCAAAATTTGGAGAGATGGCGAAAGACAGAAAGATGACTTTAAAAGGATTGGAGACCATAGAATACCAACTTAAGGTATTAGATACAATTCCATATAAAAAGCAGGCATTAATGTTAAAAGAGTTTTTGTACAGTCTTGATAGCACTAAGAAAAGCTTCGACGAAATGCTGGCAGTCTATCTGCAAAAGGACATTAATGGCTTGTATGAGATGACGGTTAAAGATCCCGACTTCGGCAATTATGAAGCGTTGATGCTTGATAATAGAAACAAAAATTGGATACCGGTAATAGCTGCTGCTGCCAAAGAAAAGCCTTCTTTTTTTGCGGTGGGTGCGGCACATTTAGGAGGAGAAAAGGGAGTGATAAGTTTGTTACGGAAGAAAGGTTTCAAGGTGACGCCAACGAATTAACGAATAAACTAAAAGAGCCGCTGATAATTACATCAACGGCTCTCTAGTATTTAAACCTATTATTTATTCATTAACCATCTGCCTGATAGTGGTTGCAATCTCCTCAGCATTTGGCTTGCTGAAATAATCGCCGTCGCTACCATATCCCGGACGATGCGCTTTGCCAGTAAGGGTTCTTGGAGCCACATCCACCCATTGATATCCACCTTGTTCTTCCATCACTTTATTGTACATGTAAGCCGCTGCACCTCCAGGAACATCTTCATCAATGAAGATGATACGGTTTGTTTTCTTCAAAGAAGCAAGAATAAGGTGGTGTATATCAAATGGAAGAAGCGTTTGCACATCTATAATCTCACAACTGATGCCTTCTTTTTCTAACCTTTCAACCGCATCATATATAATACGCAATGTAGAACCATAAGATACAATAGTGATGTCGTCCCCTTCTTTAATTACCTCAGGAACACCTAATGGAACAGTTAATTCCAACAAGTTTGCAGGCATTTTCTCTTTCAGACGATACCCATTCAGGCATTCAACAACAATAGCAGGGTCGTTGCCTTTTAGTAAAGTATTGTACATGCCTACTGCTTGTACCATATTGCGCGGTACACAAACGTGCATCCCTCTCAACGAATTAATTATCATTCCCATCGGACTACCACTATGCCAGATACCTTCTAAGCGATGCCCGCGTGTGCGGATAATTACCGGGCAGCTTTGTTGACCATAAGTTCTGAAGTGAAGCGTAGCTACATCATCCGTTAATGGTTGAAGGCCATAAACAAGATAGTCAAGGTATTGAATCTCGGCAATAGGCCTCAATCCTCGTAAAGCCATACCAATTGCATGGCCAATGATGGTTAGTTCGCGAATTCCGGTGTCGAATATTCTGTTCTCTCCGTGCTTCAATTGTAGACCAGCAAAACCCTGATTTACATCGCCAATCATACCCACGTCTTCGCCAAATGCAAATACATAAGGGTTGTTGGTAAATAGAACATCAAAATATTTGTTTAGAATCTCGTATCCATTCAATTGAGGGGCATCAAAAGGAACTAATGGTCTTACTTCTTCTACTTTAAAAATACTTTTTGGGCCTTCATTGTACAGGAAGGTATTAAACACCTTTGCATTCTGTGCCAACAAATACTGATAATATTGTTTTACAGAATCAATCGTAGGTGAATGTGGTGCAGCATCAATTGCTAATGCCAGCGTGCGAAGAATATGCCTGCGGAAATGCTCGGGGTTTTGTTGAAGGCTTGTACATAGTTTCAACAAATAACCTTGGGTATCTACATCGTTTACTACAATCCCTTTTATCAGGTCAACCGTTTTGTCAACTTGTAATTTGACAGGTAATAGGTAGTTTTCCCAGGCCTTATCCCTACTATCTCTTGCCTGATGCTTTGCTTCATTTTCAAATACCTGTAACTCTTCTTCACTTCCAATCCCGTTCTCAATTATCCATTCGCGCATCTTCTTAATGCAATCCCATTCTCTTTCCCATTGCAGTCTCTCTGGCTTTTTGTAACGCTCATGGCTACCACTTGTGCTATGCCCTTGGGGTTGGGTTACTTCTTCCACATGAAATAATACAGGTGTGTGGGTTTCTCTGGCTTTTTGAATACCTTCTTCAAAAACCTCACACATTCCAGGATAGTCCCAAGCTTTCACTTTGTATATCTGTATCCCATTGGTGCCATCAATCTTTTGAAATCCTTTTAGGGCAGCAGAAATGGATCCTTTGGTAGTTTGTTGAGATTTTGGAACTGAGATGCCATAGCCATCATCCCAAACGAAAATTGCTAGAGGTACTTGCAAAACGCCAGCAGCGTTGATAGCTTCCAGAAAGTGACCTTCGCTAGTGCTCGCATCGCCGATAGTACAAAAACACACTTCATTGCCATTATGACTCAGGTGGTCGTAACGCCTTAGGTGAGGTGTATTTCTAAAGCATTTTGAAGCAAATGCTAATCCCAGAGCACGAGGCATCTGGGATGCAGTGGGAGCCATATCAGAGGTGATATTCTTTCTATTAGCCAGGTCCAGCCAATTGCCATTATCATCTACAAAACGAGTTGCAAAGTGAGACACCATCTGCCTACCTGCACTGCAGGGCTCATTTTTAATGTCTGGATCAGCATACAGCTGAGCAAAAAATTGATCTGCACTAGCTAGACCCGAAGCGAACATAAAAGTCTGGTCACGATAGTACCCTGCCCTATAATCACCAGGCTTAAAGAATTTTGCCATTGCTATCTGAGCAAGCTCTTTCCCATCACCGAAAATGCCAAACTTGGCTTTCCCAGTCAGTACTTCTCTTCTTCCCAGCAGACTTACTTCTCTACTAAAAATGGCCATACGATAGTCGTGTAGCACTTCGTTTCTGAAGCCATCGTAGGAAAGCATATCGTCTTTATAAGACAAGTTTATAGATTCTTCCATAACGCAAAAATAATTGAAGAGCTACACAAATGCATAATTGATTTGCAATACCCTGCTGTGTAAAAAAACTTCGGCAACGAATATAAAAAGTATTAAAGTTTTGAAACTAAAAAATTTTGGCTTGATATTTAGTAAAAACAAAAAATAAACAGATATTTTTACAACCTAAATTTAAACAAGATGAAAAGAATCACTATTTTATTGTGCGTATTCATTGCGGCAACAAGTATCACTAGAGCACAGATTTCAACGACTACAACTCCGGGCGTTATTGATCAAAAGAAAGACATCAACAAAGTTCTTCAGTTTACGAATGACGACTACAACTTTGGCAAGATTGTATTTGGCAAGCCTACAGAATATCAAGTTACAGTAAAGAATATCAGTACAGATTCTGTAACTCTTGAAAATGTACAAGCTGGATGCGGTTGTACTACCCCAAAGGGCTACACTAAGGGAGAAAAGATTGCTCCAGGTGCTTCTAAAGCTGTTACATTAGGCTTTAATGGTGGGACAAATGGTGCATTTACAAAGTTTGTTACCTTCTTCTTTAATGGTGGAATGCAAAAGCAAGTAACTTTTCATGGAGAAACATTTAAACCTGCTGACCAGCCTGCACCTGCAAATGATGCTACACAAAAATTGAAGATTCCTTCTAATTAATTTATTTATGAAACAGTTATTAATAGTTTTTAGTCTATTTCTTTGTTTGAAGCTATCCGCACAGGATGACATTAAGTTCAAAGAGTTAAAGCATAACTTTGGTAAGATTAAGCAAAACAAGCCAGTTACGTTTTTATTCAGCTTCACTAATGCAGGTAACAAACCATTGATTGTAGAAAATGCAGTGGCAGGATGTGGTTGTACAACCCCAGATTATCCAAAAGAGCCTATTGGCAAGGGAAAGGAAGCTAAAATAAAAGTTACTTACAATGCAGCTGCGATGGGGACTTTCAAGAAAGAAGTAACGGTAAAATTTGCCAACCATCCAGAGCCTATTGTTCTAGAAATTAACGGAGAAGTA
>CANGFK010000155.1 GCA_947452925.1 Chitinophagaceae bacterium
AGGCCATATTGGATGGATACATGACCGAAATGAAAAATGTGTTGAGTAATGATGAACTAAAACACTTCGTATATGCTGGCAAGTTTTTGATATATATGCAGGCACTCCGCTTTCTGACCGATTATTTACAAAAGGATATCTATTATGGTTCCCAATATCCTGGACATAATTTTATCCGCGCAAAAAACCAGATAGTTTTATTGAAAAGATTGATTGAAAAAGAGGAGGTGTTGCAAGAAATGGTTGAGAATTATTTGCAATAGCTCTCTGTGTGACTATGATGTTTGTATAATATAAAGATGGTTTCGGCTTTTATAGAGATATGGTGTATGAAAAATCCTCTTTATCAGAGAGGGGGTGAATAAAGTTTTTTGAAGCTACCAATTTCTATTGCCCCTGCACGGGTTGTCACCCCTAGTTTCTTATAAATGTTTTCAATATGCCATTCAACAGTCCTTGTTTGCATGCCCAAATCTTGTCCAATTTCTTTGAATGTTTTAGAAGTCTGCAATAGTTTGAAAATCGCTTCTTCTTTTTTGGTAATACTAAACATGCCACTGTCTGGAAGTTCTGCTCTGCGCTTTTTTGCCGCATTCCAAATTTCTTTCGTCAAAATCACATTAGTATAATACCCGAAGTGATATATCTGAGTAATAGCCTCCTCCATAAAGCCCGGTACAATATCTTTCTTATATAAAAAACCATCGGCGCCAAAGGAAATTGCCAATGTGATAATATCCATATTGTCTTCTAGACTATGTACCAATATCTTGTAGGATGAATATCTTTTTTTTATCCATTTTATAAGTTTGAGACTGTTTGTAAAGGGTAAGTGTATTTCTAAAACAATTAAGTCAGCATCCAAATTTTTTTCCAATAAGTCAAACAACTGTTCACTACCCTTTGCTATGGCTGCTATCTCGATAGAAGGACAACTGTGAAGTAATTCTCGGGTAAATTGAAGGCCATTCTCAGACGCATCACACAACACAACATTTATCATTCAGGTTCAAATTGTATAGTCAGAGATAACAAAAGTGAGTTGCTTTTCGCCATCTCTTTTAGGCTTACTATTATTTGTTTCAATCAAATGTAAATGCTATAATAACACAAAAGGCTGATTTATCAAAAACCCCGTAGAAATACGGGGTTTTTGAAGAGAATAAATGTCTCTATATCATATTGAGTACTGAAAATATAATAATTTTTCTTGGAGTGAGCATATTGATATGAATATGCTTTAATACTTGGAATTTATTCTAAAATAAAAAAAGGCAGCCACAGCTGCCCTTTTTATTAACTATATTTTACTGTTGGTACTATAATCCAAAAGCCTTCCTTACCGCAGGAACGAAGTCTAATTTTTCCCAAGTAAATAGTTCTACTTCTTTGGTAGTAACAATACCTTGAGGATCTTTAAATTCTTTGGTAACTACTTCATTCTTACGTCCCATGTGACCATAAGCAGCAGTTTCACTGTATATTGGGTTACGCAATTTCAAACGTTGCTCAATGAAGTATGGACGCATATCGAAGATTGACTCAACAATCTTTGCAATCTCGCCATCATGTAAATTTACTTTCGCAGTCCCATAAGTATTAATATAAATCCCCATTGGCTTTGCAACACCAATTGCATAAGATACCTGCACCAATACTTCTTCTGCAACACCTGCAGCCACTAGGTTCTTGGCAATATGTCTTGTTGCATAAGCAGCGCTTCTATCCACTTTACTAGGATCTTTTCCGCTAAAAGCACCACCACCATGTGCACCCTTGCCACCATAAGTGTCTACAATAATTTTACGACCTGTTAAACCAGTATCTCCGTGAGGACCGCCGATAACAAACTTTCCAGTTGGGTTGATGTGGTATTGAATATCATCGTTAAACAATGCCGCATATTTATTATACTTTGCTTTTACACGAGGAATCAATATCTTTATAATATCTTCCTTAATTTTAGCAAGCATTAATTCTTCCGAATCAAAGTCGTCGTGTTGAGTAGAAACCACAATAGCGTCTATTCTGACAGGCTTGTTGTTATCATCATATTCAAGCGTAACCTGACTCTTAGCATCTGGACGCAAATATTTAATTTCGTTATTTTCTCTACGTAATGCAGCTAACTCAATTAATACTTTGTGAGCCAAGTCAAGTGCCAAAGGCATATAATCATCTGTTTCGTTGGTAGCATAGCCAAACATCATTCCTTGGTCACCAGCGCCTTGGTCTTCTTTGTTTGCTTTGTCAACACCCTGGTTGATATCAGCACTTTGCTCATGTATTGCAGATAATATACCACAACTGTTAGCTTCAAACATATACTCACTCTTGGTATATCCGATTTTACGAATAACACCACGAGCAATTTCCTGAACATCTAAATATGATTTACTTTTTACCTCTCCTGCTAGAATTACTTGTCCTGTAGTAACTAATGTTTCGCAAGCTACTTTTGACTCTGGGTCAAATGCTAAGAAGTTGTCAATTAAAGCGTCTGATATCTGGTCAGCAACTTTGTCTGGGTGTCCTTCGGATACACTTTCCGATGTAAATAAATAAGGCATTTGTTATCTCTTTTAAGTTCGCAAATATAATAGCACACCTGTATGGTAGGCTTAAAAAAATGCTATCAAATTTATAAAGTTAGATTGCAAGTTCGTTGTATAACTCTAGGTATTCGGATAAATCTGTGTCCCAGCCCTTGAAGTTTACGATTCTTTTTCCTTTGGCTTTTGCAAATTCACTAACCAAAATGCTATTTGGCTCCTCAGCGCCAAAAGTAATTGCGTCGGCATAAGTTGCTCCACCTCTGTATAGTGCAGTATTCGTAAGCTCTTTGAAAGGTTCTAAATCTTTCTCTTTTATGTTGGCATTAATCAATGCTTTCTTAATGAAATCTGCAGGAAACTTATCTTCGAAGGTGTTTTCACCGATGGTGAAAACAATTTTACTATTTCCAAAGACAGGCTCTCTTTTGTAAGCTGTTCTGATATAGACAGGAGCAAGACTACTCATCCAGCCACTACAATGAATTACATCGGGTGCCCATCCAAACTTCTTTACAGTCTCTAATGCTCCCTTGCAGAAGAAAATGGCGCGCAAGCCATTGTCATCAAACCACTTCTCTTCATCATCATGAAAGATTTGTTTTCTCTTAAAGAAATCTTCGTTCTCTAAAAAATAAACCTGTAATCTTGCATTTGGCAAGGAAGCTACTTTAATCTGTAACGGATAATCATCATTGTCTACAGATATGTTGATACCAGATAAGCGTACAACTTCGTGTAGCCTGTGCCTACGCTCATTGATAACTCCAAAACGTGGCATAATGCAACGAACCTCCAATCCGGTCTCATTGCTTTTGATAGCCAATCTGTTTACAATTTCAGAGAACTCCGTTAGCTCTAAATAAGGCGACATTTCTGTGGCTATGAATAAAATTCTTTTCTTTGACATCTATTAAGTCGTACTTTTTTATGGGTAGCCTGAAAATAAGTCGGCAAAGTTACATAAAAAAGGCAGTAAATAGTTGTAAGTGATATTTTAATGCAAAACAAGCATAATGATTATATATAAAAAAGTTATTGATATATCCATTTTTCTAAAGAATAAAAGAAGATCGAAACAAGATATTGGCTTTGTGCCAACGATGGGAGCCTTGCACAAGGGACACCTCTCTCTGCTTGAAAATAGCTTGAAAGAAAATAGCCTGACAGTGTGTAGCATTTTTGTTAACCCTACTCAATTCAATGATAAAGCTGATTTTGAAAAATATCCGACTACTATTGAAGATGATATAGCTGCACTTGAGGCTGTTGGCTGCGATGTTTTATTCCTTCCTTCTGTTGAAGAAATTTATCCAGATAACTTATCCCCAGAGCCGTATGATCTTGGTTCTCTCGAAACATTACTCGAAGGCAAATATCGCTCAGGGCATTTTCAAGGGGTTTGTCAAGTGGTGGATAGATTACTGGATATTGTTCAGCCAACTACTATTTATCTTGGGCAGAAGGATTACCAGCAGTGTATGGTTATTCAAAAATTAATTCAGTTAAAAAATAGCAACACAACCGTATTCATTTGTCCTACAGCGAGGGAAATTACTGGATTAGCAATGAGTAGTAGAAATATTCGGTTGTCTCAGCATGGGAAAGAGGCAGCTGTCGCTATCTATAATTCTTTATTGTTCATAAAGGGCAATAGCAATTATTTGTCATTAGCTGATTTAAAAAATAAAGTAGAGACTAAGTTGTTGCAAAGTGGTTTTGATTCCATAGACTATGTGGAAATAGCTGATGGGACTACTCTAGAATCAATTTCGGACAATACTTCTTCATCTTCAAAAGTGGCACTGATAGCAGCTTTTATTGAGGGGGTGCGTCTGATAGATAACATGGTAATTTCCTGACAAAGGAAATCCTTAACCCTTTCTATCCTTATTTTTGCGGTCTATGCAGATTGAGATACTGAAATCGAAGATTCACAGAGCGGTTATTACAGAGGCTAATTTAAACTATGTAGGTAGTTTGACGATTGATGAGGCGCTGATGGAAGCCGCTAACCTGATTGAGAATGAGAAGATACAGGTGGTAAATGCCAACAACGGTGAAAGAATTGAGACTTATATCATTAAAGGGAAAAGAGATAGTGGAGTCATTTGTTTGAACGGACCTGCTGCTCGCAAAGGTGCAGTTGGTGATGTGGTAGTGATTATCTCTTATGCTCAAATGGATTTTGAAGAAGCTAAGAAATTTAAACCCACAATCATTTTCCCTAGAGAAGGAAATAAATTGTAAAACGATAGGTTTTTAACTTGCAGCATTCAACTACTAAATTATCATCATGAACAAGAAGATAGCTAATAGCATAAAATATATTCTCTTTCTGGGGATAGGTATCTTCTTGGTATGGTGGAGCCTACATCAGATTCCAGATAATAAATGGGCTGAGTTTAAAAAAGCTCTAGTTACCTCCAACTTCTGGTTGTTAATACCTGTTTTTGGCATCCTTTCTACCAGTCATCTTCTACGAGCCATCCGTTGGAACACGCTGATGTTGCCAATGGGCTACAAACCTCGACTTGCAAATACTTTCTTCGCAGTTATGATTGGTTATCTCGCCAACTTAGCCGTTCCTCGCTTGGGTGAAGTGTTGAAATGCACTCTTTTAGCAAAATATGAGAAAGTACCTGCCGAAAAACTAGTTGGCACCATCGTGGTAGAGCGTGCGGTTGATGTTGTTTGCTTGGGCGTGGTATTTATACTAGCATTTGTTTCTCAATATGAAATAATTGGAGAATACGGTAAGCAGTTGGTGCATGAGTTGTTTGCTAATAAAAACGGTACATTCTCTTGGATGAAAGTGGGAATAATTATCGTAGCTGTGGGCGCTATCATCTTAATTATCAAAGCTTTCTTTAAGCAATTCGCTCACCTGAAAATAGTTATCGCCATTCAGAAAATTTTGAAAGGTATCTGGGAGGGGCTCTCTTCTATTAGGTATCTGAAACAAAAAACTAGATTCCTAGCTTGTACAGTTGGAATCTGGGGCTTATATGTTGCAGGAACCTGGGTTGGATTATATGCTACGCAAGGAACTTCTGGCCTTGGATTGGGTGCTGCGCTTTCTGCCCTTGCATTTGCTAGCATCGGTATGATTGTTACGCCAGGAGGCATCGGTGCTTATGCTTTTTTCCTTGCCAAAGTATTGGAGAAGAACGATATCCCTTTCGAAATTGGCTATGCAAATGGCACTTTACAATGGTTTGCACAATTTCTGATAGTAGTAATAGTAGGGTCTATATGTTTGGGATTACTCCCTTGGTACAATAAAAAAACACTTACAGATGAAACAAATTGATGCAATAAAAACTAAGATATACACCCTTCCTTCGTTGATGGCTGTGGTAAATGGATGGCGTTTGAAGGGGCAGACTATTGCTTTTACTAATGGATGTTTCGATATCCTGCATGAAGGGCATATATTCTCCTTATCTCAAGCGGCTAGTGAGGCAGATTTGTTGATTGTGGGTGTAAATAGCGATGCTAGTACTAAAAGATTGAAAGGGGAGGAGCGTCCTGTTAATAATGAACAAAGCAGGGCATTACTGTTGGCTAGTTTGGCTATTGTAGATGCCGTTGTCATTTTTGAAGAAGATACGCCGTTGAATCTTATCTCTACTATTCTACCAGAAGTATTAGTAAAAGGTGGCGACTATACCATTGAACAAATTGTGGGTGCAAAAGAAGTAATGGCTAATGGTGGCAGGGTTGCTATTAATCCCATTGTACAAGGCTTTTCTACGACTGGGATTATCGAAAAAATAAGAAAGCTAGGATAGTAGGGCTGACTATCCGACACTTTTTAGATTTTTCGCATGATTTTTCAAAAACAAGCGATAGTTTTTGGATTTTCCGCTAGGTTTTCTAAAAACACGCGATAGTTTTTAGATTTTCCGCTAGGTTTTCTGAAAACACGCGAGAGTTTTTGGATTTTCCGCATGATTTTCTAAAAACATGCGAGAGTTTTTGGATTTTCCGCTAGGTTTTCTGAAAACACGCGAGAGTTTTTAAATTTTCCGCTAGGTTTTTCAAAAATAAGCGAGAGTATTACTTTATACCGGACATTTCTCGTGGTAATTAATCAGTTCTATCGGGCTTCTCTTTATCTCGAAACCTTCATAGTGTACTTTTATCTCGTCCAGCACAGCCTCCACTTCTTCCATTTCCTTTAGTGTAACCAATCTGTTTCTAAACTCCTTTATGTTCGGTAATCCTTTCAGATAATTGGCGTAATGCCTTCTCATTTCATTGATGCCTACTATTTTTCCTTTCCATTCCAGCGATCTTCTCAAATGTGTTTTGCATACATCCACACGTTCTTCCAAAGTAGGAAACGGTAACAACTCACCTGTTTGTACATAATGCTTTATCTCCCTAAAAATCCAGGGATAACCTATTGCAGCACGTCCAATCATGATGCCATCCACGCCATACCTGTTTTTATATTCCAACGCTTTCTGCGGACTGTCTATATCGCCGTTGCCAAAGATGGGAATATGTATTCTAGGATTATTCTTTACCTTGGCAATCAGTGTCCAGTCGGCTTCGCCTTTATACATCTGACTACGGGTGCGCCCATGTATGGCAAGTGCTTTAATGCCGCAATCTTGCAAGCGCTCTGCCACTTCTTCAATATTCTTTGTGTCGTCATCCCAACCCAAACGCGTCTTTACAGTTACAGGGAGACTGGTAGATTTTACTACGGCAGTCGTTAATCTTACCATCAAATCAATATCTTTCAGCACGCCTGCACCAGCACCTTTGCAAGCAACTTTCTTTACTGGGCATCCATAGTTGATGTCTAGCAAGTCGGGGTTTGTTACATCCACAATTTTTGCAGCAAGAGAAAGGCTTTCTTCATCACCACCAAATATTTGAATGCCAATAGGGCGTTCATAGTCAAATATGTCTAGTTTTTGTCTGCTTTTGATGGCATCTCTTATCAAGCCTTCGCTACTGATAAATTCTGTGTACATCAGGTCCGCACCATTGTCTTTACACACCGCTCTGAATGGTGGATCGCTCACATCTTCCATCGGCGCCAACAACAGCGGGAAGTCTGGTAATTCTATTTTATCTATTAAAACCAAGGTCGTAGATTAATGTTAAATGATAAGTATTTAGCGGGAAACGTTTTTGCCTGTAAATTC
>CANGFK010000156.1 GCA_947452925.1 Chitinophagaceae bacterium
AACCATACACTATCATCCTGTTGGCTTGGTAGATTCTATTGAACAGACAGTGGATTATGTTAGTGTCTATGAACTGATAAAGACAAGGATGACCATCGCTACCCCCCTACTGGAAACTATTGTAATGGAACTAGCAGAAGAGATTCTTGCTAAGTATTCATTGGCCCAAGAAGTTTACATATCCTTAACGAAAGAGAAACCGCCGATAGCTAACTTTGAAGGCTCAGTTGGTGTCAGTTATTCATTGAAAAGAAATTAAAAATTAATTGATGATAAAGTACGGATTGATATTATTGTTAAGCTTATCTGTTCTATCAAAAGCCGGTGCTCAGGAGGTTGCCGTATTGATGAAAGTGGCTCAGAACTATGAACGTGACCTGAAAGAAAACGAAGCCTTAGAGCAATACAAACTAGTATTGGCCAATGACCCCAACAATATGAAAGCATTGGTGAAGACTGCAGAGCTGAGCTGTGCAATAGGTGGCAGACTAGAAAACAAAACAGACAAACGTTTACAGTATGAGAGTGCGATGTCCTTTGCCAAGCGTGCATTGGCGGTTGATGGCAATAACCCAGATGCCAACTGTGCAATAGCAATGGTGAGTGGCAAACTGACTGAAGTAGAAACAGACAATAAAAAGATTGTAGCGTATGTAAAAGACGTGAAAGTATATGCGAATAAAGCATTGGCAATCAACCCTAATCATGCTAGAGCCAACTTTATAGAGGGCAGGTGGCACTATGAAATGGTTACACTCAACACACTAAAGCGTGCTGCTGCAAAGGTTTTGTATGGCGGACTTCCAGAGGCAAGTCTGGATAGTGCAATGGCTTATCTGGAAAAGAGTAAACAGTTGGATCAATACTCAGTAATTACTTACTATTACCTGAATAAAGCCTACAAAGAAGATAATAAACCAACGAAACAGATAGATTTATTAAGCAAAATGGTCAAATTGCCTACCAGAACAGTAAACGATGTAGCCATGAAGGAAGAGGCGTCTAAAGAACTAGCGAGTTTGCAATAGCCTATTACAATCCGAAGCATACCTTATATTGCACTCAAATAATACGATATGGCTTACCAACCTTCCTCAAGCAGATATGAGAAGATGATTTATAACCGCTGTGGAAACAGTGGTTTATTGTTGCCTGCTCTTTCATTAGGCTTATGGCAGAACTTTGGCGATGTAGATACAATTGCCAACTGCAAAAACATACTGCATACTGCATTCGACAATGGCATTACGCACTTTGACTTAGCCAACAACTATGGTCCACCGCCTGGTAGTGCAGAAACCAACTTCGGAAAGATACTAAAAGAAGACTTTGAAGGCTATCGCGATGAACTGATTGTCTCGTCTAAAGCAGGATATACCATGTGGGATGGCCCTTATGGTGATTGGGGCAGTAAGAAGTACTTGGTGGCAAGCCTAAACCAAAGTCTTAAAAGAATGCAACTGGAATATGTAGACATATTTTATCATCATCGTCCAGACCCAAATACGCCGTTGGAAGAAACAATGCAAGCACTGGATTTGATTGTCAGACATGGGAAGGCTTTGTATGTGGGCATCTCCAACTATCCTGCAGAAAAAGCAAGAGAGGCATTCAGACTATTAAAGCAATTGGGTACGCCTTGCTTAATTCATCAACCTAGATATTCTATGTTTGACAGATGGGTAGAAGGTGGTTTGTTGGATGCTTTGGAAGAATATGGCGTTGGTTGTATACCCTTCTCGCCATTGGCTCAAGGACTATTGACTAATAAATACCTGAATGGTATACCAGAAGACTCAAGGGCAACAAGGAATCTGTTCCTGAAAGAAGCAGATGTTACGCCCGAGAAAATACAGAAAGTAAGACAACTAAATGAATTGGCTGTCGCTAGAAATCAAACATTAGCGCAGATGGCATTGGCTTGGCTGATGAAAGATAAACGCATTACGACGGTATTAATTGGCGCCAGTAAACCAGAACAAGTACTGAACTCTATTGCGTGCCTGGAGAACCTGCATTTCTCTACAGAAGAGTTGAATAAAATCAATAGCATATTGGGGTAGGTTTCGCCACAAAGACGCTAAGGCACTAAGAAGCACAAAGTCCACAAGAAACAGTTGATACTTTTCTTGTGGACTTTGTAGTTTAATCCCTCTAATTTATGATTGAATATTAATTCTTTCTTCCGCTATTCTTGTGGTAAAACTTCTTTTTTCCTCCTTTATGGAATCCTCCACCTCCTCCACCACCACGAGGTCGTCTCGCCATTGGTTGGTAGGCAGGTACAGCACCGAACTTCTCAGGCACTTCTGCCTTTTCCACGGGCTTACCCAACAAACTTTCTATATCAGCAAATAGGTTCTGTTCTCTTTCACTCACTAAGGTCATCGCGATACCATCCGCTTCTGCACGGGCAGTACGTCCAATACGGTGTACATAATCCTCGCCATCGTGTGGCACGTCGTAGTTGATGACAAGATCGATGGTATCAACATCAATACCCCTACTTATAATATCAGTAGCTATGATGATGGGAATGCGTCCACTGGTGAATCCTTGCAATACTTCTTCACGCATGCTCTGTTCCAAGTCACTATGAATCTCTGCAACTTTCATTTTAGACTGCTGCAAGTCGCGAGTCAGTTGTTTTACATCTTGCTTCCGTCCACAAAACACCACCGCACTACGGTGTGGTGTTGACTGCAACAGATGCTTCACCAAAGGAAGTTTCTGGGGTTCATAAACAATAAATGCTTTCTGCACAATCTTCTCAGGCGGTTTGGAGATAGCAATGTTTATTTCGGCAGGTTCATGTAGTATTTCTCTAGCAAGCCTTCTTATCTTCTCGGGCATAGTAGCAGAGAATAACAAGGTCTGTCTCTTCTTTGGAAGGTGCCCAATGATGGTATTGATATCATCCTGAAACCCCATATCCAACATACGGTCTGCTTCATCTAACACCAAAAACTGTATGCCATTAAAATCTACATACCCCATCTTCAGATGAGCCAACAAACGACCAGGCGTACAAACCACAATGTCTGCGCCTGTTTGCAAGGCTTTCTTCTCCGCCACAAAGTTCTGTCCGTCGCTACCACCATAGATAGCAATGGAGCTGATGTTGGTGAAGTAGGAAAGACCTTCTATCACTTGTCCAATCTGAATGGCTAGTTCACGGGTAGGTACAACGATTAGTCCACTTACTTTACTGTGGTGGTTATTTGTAATCAGCCGGTTCATCATTGGCAATAGAAAAGCTGCAGTCTTGCCCGTGCCTGTTTGAGCAGAAGCAATGAGGTCTTTACCATCCATGATTAACGGGATTACTTGTTCCTGAACGGGAGTGGCTGTGTCGTAGCCAGAAGATTCGATACCTTCTAAAAGTGTTGGTTGAAAATTAAACTCTGTAAAACGCAAAATGTTTAGTATTTATGAGCACAATAGTACATGATTGGGCTCTTATTATTATTTGAAGTCGGTAAATATAGCCTAAAATGTTTCTTTCGGTAAACAGACCTAACATGTTACACCAGATTTACGTTGAATACAATCTCGAAATTGCGTTTCATCCTTTCCTTCACATCATACATTGGCACTGTTGTTCCTAATTCCTTTTGGATAGATGTAACCTTTTTGTTTGCAATGCCGCAAGGAATGATGTTTTCGAAATATTGCAAATCTGTATTCACATTGAGTGCAAGGCCATGCATTGTTATCCATCGACTACAACGGATACCCATGGCACAAATCTTTCTTGCTTTGTTTGGTTTATCTGGTTCAATCCATACGCCTGTTTCTCCAGGACTTCTATCACCATCAATACCATAATCTTCGAGTGTCAATATCACAACTTCTTCCAAACAACGTAAGTACCATCCTAGGTCTGTTTTAAACTTATCTAAATCCAGAATAGGATAAGCCACCAACTGTTCTGGTCCATGAAAAGTGATATCTCCTCCCCTGTTGATGTGAAAATATTCTACTCCTTTCTTCGCCCTGTCCTCATCACTAATCAAAATATGCTCTTCCTTGCCACTCTTGCCAAGTGTATAAACCGGGTAATGCTCTACAAATAACAAGTGATTATTCACCTGCTGACTATATAAATCAATCTCCTCTTCTTTCTTTGCATTCGCCAAAATGCCCTTAGCTTCCACATTTTGCTTCAGCAGAAACTCTTGCAAGTCCCATACTTCTTTGTAATGCCTTATTCCTAAATCCTTAAAAAACACTTCCTGTTTCATCGTACAAACTTACAAATACAAACAAGGAAATGGATAGTTAGTTATAAACATTGAACTCACAAGAGTGGGTGGTGAGAAGTGAATAGTGAGTAGACGCAATTTTCCTTCCCACCGACTGTGCATAAAAAAGAAATGCTACTGCAATCAACACATTAATTTTGAACACGATGAAGCACAACTTTATAACGATAGAAGGGAATATTGGCGCAGGCAAAACAACGCTTACACACTTATTGGCGAAGCATTTTAATGCAAGGATAGTGTTGGAAGAGTTTGCTGACAATCCTTTTCTGCCTAAGTTTTATGAGAATCCAAAACAATATGCCTTTCCGGTGGAGTTGTTCTTCATGGCTGAACGTTACAAACAAATGAAAGAGGTGGGGCACACAAAAGATATGTTTCATACGGTGACCATATCAGATTATCTGTTTACTAAATGCTTATTATTCGCCAAAGTAACGCTGCCTGATGAAGAATTCAGGCTCTATCAGCGGCTATTTGAGATTATGGAACATCAGGTTTCTTATCCCGATGTATTGATATATCTGCATGCGCCTATCAAGAAACTACAAGCAAATATCAAGAAGAGGAATAGATCCTATGAGCAGAATATACCTGACGATTATTTGTTTAAGCTGCAAGAAACATACACCAGCTACATCAAGCAGCACAACATAAAGACCATCTTTATTGATAGTTCCAATGCCGACTTCATTGATAATCCCAAACACCTGCAAGTGGTGTTGGATGCTTTGGAAGGGGATTATGGCGATGGACAACAATACTTTACACTTCCTTGATGGCCACACGCCACAAAGGCGCAAAGACAGGAAGAAGCACAAAGTCTTAAGCAATAATTTCATCTTCCTTTTGTGCTTCTTAGAGCCTTAGTGTCTTTGTGGCCAATCCTTTATTCTTTCTTATAATTTTGAGGTTCTTTGTGGCTTCGTGTCTTGGTGGCGAAATTATTATTCTTTTATTCCCAAGGCTAGGCATACCCACCCTGCGATGAAAAACAAACCTCCTAATGGTGTGAGGAAGACAATCCAATTGAGGCATGCGACGGCATAAATAGTTTTGAAGGTATATACGTACAACGACCCACTAAATAAACTAATACCTAGTAGGAATAAGATACCAGATACATTAATCAGTTTATTTGGATATGTTTTGAATAAAATCCCTGCCAATGCCAATGCAAACACATGGTAGAACTGGTACTGAACACCTTTGTTGAAAATAGTAATCGTTTGCTCGTCCGCAATACTCTTCAATCCATGTGCAGCGAATGCACCCAACATTACGGATAACGCCCCCAAGAATGCTGCTGTTTTAAGATAACCTTTATTCATCTATCGAAATATGAAATATGAATTATGAAATATGAATTATTACCCTTCCTTATACCTTATACCTTATACCTTATACCTTATACCTTATAACTTATACCTTATAACTTATAACTTATAACTTATGCCTTATACCTTATAACTTATACCTTATAACTTATTCCTTATAACTTATGCCTTATACCTTACACCTTATACCTTATAACTTATACCTTATAACTTATAACTTACTCCTTGTCTTCTATCAACTTAATAAAGTCTTTTTCCTTCATTGCCGAATAGGCCACTGCATGTTTTGCCTGATTGTAGAAGGGTGCACGTTCTGCTAACTTCTTAGTAAGGAAAGCACCTAGTTCATCATCAGAGAGTTCGCTTATCAGTGGACGATGCCCCTTTTCGGGTTTTAGTCTTTCTACCAATACATCCACCGTTTCATTCAGCCAGATGGTGATGCCGTTTTCATTCATCCATTCTATATTGTTATGAAAGCAAGGCGTGCCGCCACCTGTTGCTAGTACAAAACTCTTCTTCTCCCCAAACCAACGCAATACTGTTGCTTCCAGCTTGCGGAAGTACGCCTCCCCTTCTTCCTCAAATATCTCGGAGATAGTTAAGTCTTCGGTCATTTCAATCAGGTTATCCAGGTCATACGCCCTCAGCTTCAACTTCTTCGCAATCCTTTGGGCGCAATAACTCTTTCCGCTACCCATCATTCCAATTAAGAATATCTTCATCTATTAGTTGTTAGTGATTAGTGGTTAGTGGTTAGTGATTCTTTGAACAACCAACCGCTAACAGCTACCTCGTGCTTTGTATCAGTCAAATGTAGGAGAAATGGGGGTGAATTTGGCAATTTATATTACACAAATAATTACAAGCGACAATATATTTAATTATGAAAGTATACCCAAGCAACCCACATGTAACCACCTAAGCCAATCGCTAAACAAACAAATGGCACTATATATTTATCATTGACATCATCAAATAGCAATCTTGTACTATCCTCTGGGTTTACTAGCAACTTTACCTTGGTACCAGTAGGATACATTGGTGCATAGGGATTGCTATCATACGATACAATTGTCTGGGTTTCTCCGTTTCTATCTTTAAACTCTACTACCGGAGAATAAAGGATGTAATGCCTCAATCTAAGGTCACTACTATTTTTTACAGATTCATAGTCATCCTCCATTTCATCTTCACTTGCCCGATTTTCAATTACTACACCAGTTGTCTTGTAATATTTCTTTTCTTTAATTATGTAGTAAAGAAAGTTAACAACACTTGTAAGTAAGGATAAAGTGAAAAGAAATAAATAGGCTATCATTTGTTTAGTATTTATTATTGAATTAAGTAACTATGAAGTGTAATCTAGTTTTTACTGAAAATTCTTCACCCAGACCAATCAACACTCCAAATACCCAGCTAACAAATATATGTTTTCAACTTTATAGTTGTTGGACTAGAAGACACAATAACGGCAATCATCCCCACTATTCCCTCTTTTTATACTTCTATTATATATACAGCAACTCCTTTTTTATCCCTCAAAATGTCCATACTGCCAATACTGGGCATGTTTCTTCACGAAGAAAGTGACCTAAAGTTAGCCGACGGTATGTTTCCTTCTTGCTAAAACCTATTAAACATGATGATACTTCTCATTTTTGATAATGCTACAAGCCCTGTAGACTTGCTCAGCCAATATCAATCGTACAATCATGTGCGGAAAAACCAACTGTGATAAACTCCATACAAAGTTTGCTCGCTTAAACACAGCCTCATCAACTCCAAAAGCGCCGCCAATCAAGAAAACAACCCTTTTTGTGCTTTCATTTCCTCTCTGCTGAAGAAGCGTAGCTAAAGCAGGAGAGCTTATATTCTTTCCTCTTTCATCCAACAGAATCAAATAATCATCTTTGGTCAGCTTCTGTAAGAGAACAGTTGCTTCTGTCTTTTTAAGTTCTTCGGAAGACAACAATCCTGCATTTTTAGGAGCAGGAATCAGAAGCCACTCCACAGAAAAATAGTTGCTAATACGTTTTGTAAAATCTTCAATAGCTGCTTTCAAATCGCTATCATGTGCTTTTCCAATACTACAAAGTA
>CANGFK010000157.1 GCA_947452925.1 Chitinophagaceae bacterium
GCGTTTATTACCCACAAGCTGCTGCAAGCTTTAATGGTCAGGATAATCTGATACAATCTGTTACACCTGTACCGGGTATTATCTTTAATAAGCCTGGAACTGTTTACTTGCAATTTGGCAAGCATTACACTTACAATGCAGGACTTACGGTTACAAAAAATCTATTCGATTGGCAGGCAATACTTCAATCTAAGGTTGCAAAAGAGAATATTCAATTGAATGATGTACAGCAAGAAGCCTATATACAAACGCTGAAAACACAAATAGGTCAATATTATTATACTGCATTGATAGCAAAATCTTCCTCTACAATTGCTGAGAAAGATTTGGCGCTTGCTGACAGTATCTATGAGGTTATAAAAGATAAATTCAATCAGGGACTAACAGATGCAAGTGCCGTGAATCAGGCACAAATAAATAGAAACAGCATCAGCCAGAATAGCTTGCAGAGCGAGCAACTATACAATCAGGCAATAGCAAACATCAAAATATTGTCGGGCATTCCGGTTACATCAACGCTCATTTTGAAGAAGCCGGTCTTTGATCGTAAGCCAATTGCTGAGTCTTTGGGTAATGACAAAACATTGGCACCTTACTCCATCAATATCGCAATAGCCGATTTGCAGCGTAAAGCACAGAAGGCAGCGTTGCTTCCCAAACTAACTGCCACTGGTTACTTTGGCTTTCAGCAATTTCAAAATGAGCTGGAGATGTCCTTTGCTAGAAACGCTTGGTCGGACTATCAGTATATTGGTTTGGGGCTAAACTGGCCATTGTTCACAGGCTTTGCCAACACCAACAAACTAAAGAGTATTACGACTCAAAAAAAAATAGCAGAGCAGAACTACCAGTCTGCAAAGGAACAAAGCGACATCAACGATTCACTTTTGTTTAGTAATTATAATTCCTACAGCAATATGACAGCAACGGCTGAAAGCAGTTTCAACTTATACGGTAAGAACTTGGAGTTGTCCTTGCAGAAATTCAGGGAGGGACTAATCAGTATAGATGCACACCTAAAAACATTCCAGGATTACCTGGCTGCCGAGAATGTGTACTTGAATAACTTATCTAATTTATTAACCACAAAAGCTGCAATAGAAGCTAGAGCCCCCAACCCCTAAAGGGGAGAGGCAGGATACAATCATACAAATCATTCAATCATAATTATGAAACATACTTTTTTATTAACTGCTATTATTTCATTGCTCTTTTCTGCATGTAATGAAAAGCAAGGTGTAAAACCTCAGCGAAGGGATATCGTAGACGCGGTTTTTGCAAGTGGAAAGGCTGTAACTGTGAACCAATATAAAGTGACTGCTTTTTCTGAGGGATACCTAACAGCATCATTAGTAGCCGAAGGGGATTCTGTAAAACAGGGGCAACCACTATTTCGTATCCAGAATGATGTGCAACAAACTCAGGTAGTAAACGCTATGGATAATCTGAAGTATGCCCAAACTAAAATGTCTGACAATGCACCACAAATACAACAGCTGGAAGAGCAGATTAATCAGGCAGAGATTAAAAAGCTAACGGATTCTATAAACCTCAATCGTTACCAGAATCTAATCGCTACAAACGCAGTTTCAAAAGCAGATTATGACAATGTGAGTCTGATTTATAAAAATGATGTGTCCACTTGTAAAGTATTACAGAAACAACTGGCTGATTTAAAACAGACCCTTGCTTTAAACGCTACAAATGCAAAGGCACAGTATCAGATTCAACAACAGAATAATGGGTTTTATACCATAACAAGTGCTGCAAACGGATTGATATTAAACGTTTACAAAAAGAATGGAGATTATGTGAAGAAAGGGGAATCGATTGCTGATATGGGTAATGGCAAGGTGATTGCTAGATTGCAGGTAGCCGAAGACGACATCAATAGGATACAACTAAATCAGTTGGTATTGCTTTCACTAAATACAGATAAAGACCACGTTTACAAGGCATCCGTATCCAAGATATATCCTTCTTTCGATGCCACAAGTCAGTCGTTTATAGTAGAAGCCACTTTTACCGAGCATCCAAATGTTTTAAAAGATGGCACACAGTTGCAGGCAAATTTCATTATCACCGAAAAGAAAAATGTATTGGTAATACCAGCCACTTATCTCTCTAATGGCGATTCTGTCACGCTTCAAGAAGCGCACAAAAAGATGGCAATTAAAACAGGCATCAAAACATTGGATTGGATAGAAGTGACCGATGGCTTGTCTGGAAATGAAACAATAGAATTACCCAAGAAATAACCGTCTATGTTTAGTTCTATCAACAATCGTATCTCTCAGGTTCACCTCACGTCCGATGTCAAACAGACTATCGTGGCCATGTTGGGCGTTACGTTTGGCATTAGTATGTACATTTTTATGACGGGATTTATGTCCGGTGTAAACGACACCCAAGCAGATCTGGCTTTTAGTGCTTTGGCGCACGTTCGGATTTATAATGATGGACCAGCCGACAATTCCAATATTGCTAGAAAGGTGTTTCCAGATGATATCATCAACGTGCGGAATGCCAAGGTGATAAAATATACCGATGGTATCAAAAATTCAACAACCATTCTGTCAACGCTCGCAAAGCAAAAAGATATTACGGGATATACTTCGCAGGTAAATATCAATGTGTTCTTTAAAAATGCTGGAAACAAGGTAAACGGAATTGTATCTGGTGTTGATGTACTGAATGAAGACAAAGTGTATGGTAGTTCCAAACACATGATTCAAGGCAACTGGAATGAATTGAAATACCGTTCCGATGGCTTGTTTGTGGGCGTAGAACTGGCAAGGATACTAGGGTTGAAGATGAATGACAATGTAAATATCCTTACCTCCGATGGCGTTTCCCACAACTATAAAGTGATAGGAATTTTTAGAACGGATGTATCCAGCGTAGATAAAACCAAGGCGTATGTGGCCATTAATGCAGCACGTCAGTTGTTGGGTGTGAACCAGGATTATGTGACTGATATTCAGATAGACATGGTAGATTACAACAATACACAGCCTTTGATAGACAACATCAAGTCGCTGATTCCTTATAAGGTAGAGTCTTGGCAGATGGGAAACCAACAATTGGTGGCTGGTTCTAGCTTGAGGGATACCATTGCAAGGGCTGTTTCATTGACTATTTTACTAGTAGCAGGCTTCGGCATCTATAATATTATGAATATGACTATCAATCAGAAAATAAGGGAGATAGCCATACTAAAGGCAATGGGGTTTTCGGGAAGTGATGTAACTAAAATCTTCTTAACGCAAGCTATCATCATCGGAATTCTGGGTGGTTGTGTGGGGATGGTTTTAGGATATATCATTTCACGATTGGTAAATAGGGTGAAGTTTGAGATAGCGGGAATGTACCATCTACCCATGACATACTACCCGCATAATTATTTACTGGCATTTGCTTTTGGATTGATAACCACTTTCATTGCAGGCTATCTCCCTGCACACAAGGCTTCCAAAATAGATCCGGTGAGTATATTGAGAGGATAGGTTTTAGTTGTTAGTGGTTAGCTATTAGTTGTTAGTCAGAAGCAACTATGCTTTCACTAATAACTAACCACTAACAACTAATAACTATGAATGATATTATATTAAAAGCAGACAACATCATTAAATACTTCTACGAACCCGAGAAGTTTCAGGTGCTAAAGGGCATCAGCTTCGAGGTAAAGAAAGGCGAGTTTCTGGCACTAGTGGGCAAATCGGGTTGTGGTAAATCTACATTAATGTATGTTTTATCTACGATGGATACAGACTATGAAGGGTCACTAACCATAAAAGATACTGTTCTCACCAAGCAATCACAGAATGAGTTAGCAGCCTTCCGGAATGAAAATATTGGGTTTGTATTTCAGTTTCATTACTTATTACCCGAGTTTTCAGCATTGGAAAATGTGATGATTCCTGCCTTAAAACTAAAAAGATACTCTAGGGCTGAAATAGAAGAAAAAGCATACAAAAATCTGGAGATGTTGGGATTGAAAGATCAGGCATTGAAACGAGTAACCAAGCTATCAGGTGGTCAGCAACAAAGGGTGGCCATTGCACGCGCCTTGATAAACGATCCCGCAGTTATTATGGGCGATGAACCAACAGGAAACCTCGACACAGCAAACACCCAAATTGTCTTCGATATCTTCAGAGAACTGGCAAGAGAGCGCAATCAAACCATCATCGCAGTTACCCATGACGATGATTTTGCCAAGAACTGCGACCGGATTATCGAGATGAAGGATGGACAGATGGTGTAGATAACTTGGTTACTGTTGTTCGCGGTAGTCCATTTCTAGTCTTTGCTTGCTTTTGTATGACTTGTTTTCTTAAAAACAACCTCATGCAAACCACATTCCTACATTAGTCAGTTGATGTTCCAACCCGATCAATACAAGGTTGCAAGGGCAGTGGAAGTAGGTTTACCCATAATCGCTCCCACCTTAGCAGCTGTTTTGTAGTAGGTTCGTACCACCTTCTTAGTACCAAAAAGGGCAATGGGTACATGTTCAGATGGCAATTGATACAGGTTGACACATGGGTTACCACAGGTTCTTACCCTTGTCACTGCATGTTCGATGATGGTTCTGTCTAGGTCAGAAGGTGTAGGAGAATAGGTGCTAACCTGTCATGAATGAGGTGCTAACATGCTAGCAACCACCTTTGAACCTGTGCTTGCCTATGTTTTTATCCAAATTAAAAGCCCTCTCCTTATTCGGGAGAGGGCTAGCTAAATCATTAATTTATAGCTTCTTCAATTCTTTCAGCGATAAGGTTACTTCATGAACACTGAAAAAGCGCCTGCTTCGGTTGTGCTTTTATTGGTCACCACAATATTTGACCAGTTAAGCGGAATAAGCTTGCCCGAACCAGGGTTGATAGTTAAAGTATCCATCACATTGCCATTTACGTTTATTACCAAAAGAATGGTATCGCCCATGTTGGTAAGATATTTGCCTGTCTTCACACCCCCAATGGTTGTACTACCCCCCAATGCAACGGTGTAGTCTGTCTCTCCACTTGAACTTGTTTTGCTGTAAAATTCATCCCGGATCAGTTTATCTGCTGCAGCGATAGTCGTACTGTTCTTGCCAAGCAAACCTGCAATGTCCAAGGCTTGCATTGCATAGACAAAACGATTGTTTCTAATGATCATACCATGATTTCCCAGTTCTGCTGCAAGCGAAGCATAATGGGCTTGCTGAGCGTCTGTATCTTCTTGTTCCTGCGTTAGCGCATCAAATTGTTCAATGGTGAGCCCTGTTGGCATCGTTACAGGAAATGCAATCATAATGCCAGAACGAATGGCTTTTGTCTCTGCTTCTCTCACAGCAGACACATGCAAAATACCCTTTGATTGTGCTTTTGTGAGTGGAGTAATCAATGGATCCATTAGGAGACGAGCTGCTGATACGTTTGTAGCAAAACTAGTAGCAATGGCGGGTGTAAGTTGATTGATAACTTTTATTATAAAAGCCATAGTAATAACATTTAAAGTTTGATTAATAAAACTAGAAAGCGAAGGAGGAGATGCTTTGTTTTAAGTGGATGCCGATAAAGGCAATTGTTAACTTCAAACGATATGACAGACCTAGAGGGCAATAGCAAGACGTTTTGTTTTTTTGCTATCGGTGCAATGATAGACCTATGCAGTGAAAGTGGGATATGATTCTAGTCATAGGTTTTTCGTTGGAATAAAATACTGACTAAAAACAGGGTAATCGGGTTGAGTTGAATGCGGTCATCCCGCAGGAATCTAACCTTCAAAACAGGAAAATAAGAATCCCCCACTGTCATTTTCAAACCTCTCAAACCCTATGAACGTCCTATCAATGAAGGGTAGTGATTTAGAATGTATGCTGCGTTAAAATTCCCCTTCGGGGTATATATTATCTGCCACAGATGCACTGAAAAAGAAAAGAGAGAAAAGCAACACACGCTTCGTTTTTCTGTATTTTCTGTGACTCAGTGGCAAAATTTCTTATTTAACTCAGCATGAAGTGAAGCTGTTAATTGCAGCATACATTCTAAATCAGTACCAAATGAAGAAATACAATCGCTACAACCTAAACATGAAACTTCTTTTATTTGCGCTACTGTTTTCTGGGTGTTAAGAAGAATCTTCTTCCTACTTAAGCCGATAAAAAGGAAGAAGTAGAATCTTATAACACTCTAAAATATAAATCCCCGTAGTGCATCTTTCACTACGGGGATTCTTTTTCGTATAAGTTATAACTCCTAACTCATAAATCACCTCTTATCTACTCAAGTTCATACTTCTTTCTTTGTACAAAGTCCTGAAGTAAGGGTCTCTCAAATCTTTGATGAAACGGATAGCCTCACCCGTACTTTTCATTTCAGGGCCTAATTCTTTGTTTACACCCGGGAATTTATCAAAGCTGAAAACAGGTTCTTTAATAGCATAACCATCTAGCTTATTCTCCATCTTAAAGTCTGTCAGCTTGTTAGCGCCCAACATAATTTTAGTAGCAATATTCAAATAAGGAATACCATACGCTTTTGCTATGAAAGGGGTGGTACGGGAAGCCCTAGGGTTAGCTTCTATTACAAAAACCTTATCGTTTTTAATGGCAAACTGAATGTTTATCAATCCTTTTATGTTCAAAGCCCTTGCAATTTTCTCGCTATAATATTCCATGGTGGTAATCACCAAAGGCGTAAGATTAAAGGCTGGAAGAACCGCATTGCTATCTCCACTATGGATACCCGCTGGTTCAATATGCTCCATTACACCCATCACATGGAAGTTTTCACCATCAAAAATGGCATCAACTTCAGCCTCCTGACAACGGTCTAGGAAATGGTCAATCAATATTTTATTATCAGGGATATGTTTCAACAAACTGATAACAGCGGATTCAACTTCTTCATCATTAATAACGATACGCATCCTTTGTCCACCCAATACATAGCTAGGACGAACTAAAACCGGATAACCAACTTTATTGGCAACTTCTATGGCTTCATCAGCAGTATAAGCAGTTCCATATTCAGGATATGGGATATCTAGTTCTTTCAATAAATCACTGAAACGACCACGGTCTTCGGCAATATCCATACTGTCAAAGCTAGTTCCAATAATCTTTATCCCCCTTTCGTGCAGACGTTTTGCAAGTTTCAAAGCGGTTTGTCCACCCAACTGTACGATAATGCCTTCTGGCTTTTCTAGTTCTATTATTTCCCAAAGATGTTCCCAATAAACAGGCTCGAAGTAAAGTTTGTCTGCCATGTCAAAGTCAGTAGAAACAGTTTCGGGGTTACAGTTCATCATAATTGCTTCATAACCACATTCCTTTATGGCCAAAAGACCATGCACACAGCAATAATCGAATTCAATACCCTGTCCAATTCTGTTGGGACCACTACCTAAAACGATAATCTTTTTGTTTGACGAGGATATAGACTCGTTAGAATTTAAAGTGCTACTCATTATTTAAAAATTGTGCAAATGTAATGGG
The DNA here is from genome assembly GCA_947452925.1 of Chitinophagaceae bacterium. Lineage (GTDB taxonomy): Bacteria > Bacteroidota > Bacteroidia > Chitinophagales > Chitinophagaceae > Parasediminibacterium. Next base: position 7,487 of record CANGFK010000157.1, read on the forward strand.
AGCGGGGTTTATACCAATGATTAAATTGTTGAAAACAGCCCTTCTAAAAAAATTGTAAATATTGATAAACAGGGTTAAAAAAACGGATAAATAGGGGTCACTTTTTTTCATTAAAAACATTTAGTTGTGGTA
>CANGFK010000158.1 GCA_947452925.1 Chitinophagaceae bacterium
ATTACGAACAAACGTTAGGAGCAAAACTTTTTGGAGGAAATCGAATGTTCATTGACACAAAAGAATCATTAATTTTGACAACTAAGTATTTTAAAGATTTTAAGCTATGATAAATTTCAAGAAAATGGACGAGAAAGACTTTGTCTTTGTAAACAAACAATTGAGTGCAAAGGAGGAAAAAGAATTTAGTGAATTTCTTAAATCACGGAAAGCTAAGGGCAGAAGGACGACTATCACTAAGAAAGTGAAAGAAATGCAACCACAATAGCACGACAGCTAACAAAAGTGTTTAGTAAAGTGCTTGCAGATTGCTATGAACAAACCAAATATATTTTTAGGCTACTTTTTGATAATTTTCCACATACCTTTTTTGCTTATTCACAACTGCTACCACCCTCTCGCGTCTTCCGTAGGATGATTGTGTGTACTAGTCAACCCAATTTCTAACTGGAATTCGATTAGATCCCACTACTCCATAAATGTCGGGGTCTGGTTCATGAGTCTGTCATGGACTAACAGTTACTAAATCTCGAATAGAAAGAGTCGGAAAAATATTTATACAAGCCCCTCCTCCTGACTTGATTGAAAGTAGGCATAGAAGCTAAATCACCTACCCTTTCCTTTTCGACTATTCTTTTAAGGATTCCAGTTGTCTTTTCCGCCTAGTATGTTGGCGACAGTATATTGCTGAACCTCTTTATCTGTTAACTGCCTGGCCCAACCTGCCCTATTGGCTGTGGAAGCACCTGCCCCTTTATTGCCATATTCGGCATAGTAAGCTGTCTTTTCTTTATCAGGCCACATGGCATCTCCTTTCCAAGGATTCCATCCTTCGGGGACGATGTGGCTGCCCATCTCGCAATTTATGTAGACAGTCTTGGCATAGGGACGCCAAGGTCGTCCAAGATAAACCTTGTGCACGCTTGAATCTGCTATCAGTTTACAATTAATCAATACAAAACCAAATGCTTGCCTAGGAGTAGTGGCCGCAGCGGTGATGTAGGAATTGGTGAGGCTTTTGATAGTACAGTTTTGAAACACAACCGTTGCTTCTCCAAACAGAAAATCGGTAGTACCTTCTATATAACAATTGAGGTATAGCTGTCTGCTGTTTTCGGTGGCAGCATAAAGGGTATCCTGGTGACCGAGTATCTTACAATTATTCACCTCACAACGATCACCTTCTACATGTAAAGCGACCGCTTGCCCCACAGCACCTGCTGCATTTTCTATAGTGAGATTTTCTGCAATGAAATCATTGCCCTGAACCAACACTGTGTAGGAAGTATAGGTACTGAATTTATCCTTTCCAAAAGCATCTTTGCCGCCAGTAATGGCTTTGCCAGAATAATCACTATTGGTGATAATGGTATTTTCTTTGTCTTCTCCTATCAAAGAAATCTTGGTTTTCCAAGATGGTATAATCAGCTTCTCGTGGTAGATTCCTTTTTTTATATGAATGGTTACGCGTTGCTGTAACAAGTCCCTTACAGAATTGACGGCTTCTTGTATAGTGGCAAAATTGCCTGAACCGTCCTGCGCAACCATGATATCACTAGGATAATCAGGCTTTTGCCCTATTGCCATAGGCAAAGAGAGCAAACAAAAAACCGCCAACTGCAACCACTTTACCCGTTTCATTCAACGCTATTTAGAGATAATCAATGCTTGTTCACTAGTGCCGTTGCTGAAGTATGCTACCTTACCAACAGTAGCAGTATCCGTCTTAACCAGCTTTATTCCGCTCGACTTACTGCCCTCAATGCCCAAAAGTAAAACAGGATTAGCCGCAAATTTAAAGTTGTTGAGCGTAACATTGATTCCATTATCAACGTGTATCAAAGGATTTGTTTCTTCACTGATCACCGTTACATTCGTTAGAGAAATAGCTTCTGCCTCAATAATCTCCACTCCTTTTCTGGCATTGAGTGTAACATCACTAAGATGGATTCCTTTGATACTCATTTCGGGAAGACCACGGATGACGATTGCCTTTTCGGCACCATCGCAATTGATATTGCTGACATAGAAGTTCTTGAACTGAGGAGTTGCCTCGGTGACAGGAAGTGCTTCTTTCTTTTTGCCTTTTACACCATAATACATATCAAAAAGAATAGCTTCACGTACAATATCTTTCATACTTAGATCTTTGATAAAGATATTTTCCACTACGCCTCCCCTCCCACGTGTGGTTTTGAAACGCAAGCCAATGTCTGTTCCTACGAACCTGCAGTTATAGACATAGATATTTTTGGCACCACCAGACATCTCACTACCAATCACAAAACCACCATGCGCACGATAAACAACACAGTTACGTACCACCATATTTTCGGTAGGAACACCACGTTTACGACCTTCTTCATTTTTTCCGGACTTTACGCAGATGCCATCGTCGCCTGCATTGAAAGTACTGTTCTCAACTACTACATCTTTGCAAGATTCCACGTCTATCGCATCGCCATTCTGAGCATTCCATGCATTATTTACTTTCACACCACTTACCGTCAGTTCAGTACAGAGAATCAGGTGCAAGCACCAGGCAGGAGAGTTTCTGAAAGTAGTATTCTGTAATAAAACTTTCTTACAGTTGTTGAGTACCACCAAATTGGGTCGAAAGAAGTCCTTCATTCTTTCATACGCATTCAAATTGAATCCGGGATTTGAAGATTCCACGTCCTTTGTAGTTGCTCCGATAGCAAAGCTTTCGGAAGGATACCATGTTTTCTTATCTTCACTCAAAACACCACCAGAAGCTACCAGACTCTCCCATTCGCTCGGTGTAGTTTTTCCTTTGTGCATGGGCCTCCAAGCTTCGCCATGACCATCAATTATCCCCTCGCCCGTGATGGCGACATTGGTTAAATCTTTACCAAAGACAGGCGATTCATTTCTTGGAGAAGTATGTCCCTCAAAATCACCCTGCACTAGCTGGTATTGTTTTTTATCGTCGGTGAATTGTAATACGGCACCACTGTTTAGGTGCAGGTTCACATTGCTTTTGAGTACAACTGGCCCTGTCAGCCACTCTCCTTTAGGTATTAATACGACCCCGCCGCCTTTTGCACTACAAGTGTTTATTGCATTGTTGATACTAGTGGTATTTAACTTTTTGCCCCCCTCTACTGCCCCATAAGCAACAATATTGAAGGTATCCTTTTTGAATACAGGGAGTTGTGCTGTAGGCAGGTTGTCCCAAGAATAGTTTTGTGCAAAAGAACTGAAAGCCATCATCAAAGGAAGGCAGAAAAGAGAAGTCATCTTCATAAATGAACGTTTATTTTATATTTAATGCGTTGTTTAATAAGCCCATCTTGGGTCGCCGATAGTACCATTGTTACTGCTTGCTGTAAACACAGGACTATTGGAGGGCTGTGTTGACAACGTAAAATTTGTTGTCGATGGCAACCAGCCAAGGTCTGTGGTGTAATTGTTTGACTGCAACAAGCCTGTTAATACCAAATCGAACCCACCAACAGTAGCTGCAAACTTGAAATAATTGTTGTGCGCAAAGGTCAATACATTCCCTGCCCCGGTTGAGCGAAAAGCTGCGTTGTTGAGGCTACCTGTGATGGGCGTATTGGCAAGAATGGAATTGCTGAGGTTGTAGTTTACCAGATTTGTTTTTGCATCAAGTAATAGATATTTGGTGCTTCCCCCGATATTATTGAAGGTGCAATAATCAATATTTATAGAAGGGATTGTGGTTGGGGCAGCCAACTGCGTACTCATAGAAATCATCCCGTTTCCAAGTCCATAAAAGGTAGATCTGGTAAAAGATAGGGCATTGAACTGTACTTTATCCAATAAAAACTGATAATATCCCGTGGAACTTAACTGGTCTATACTGTATATCTGACTGTTGTTGATGGTGATATTGCCAATCTTGAAATCGTTGGCATTAGTACCATAATTCCCCCTGATAACAGAGCGAGAATAGTCATGAATAATACAATTATCAATTTTAATATTAGTGAAATTCGCAGGCAGACTATTAGAAGTCGGGCTACCAAATAACTGAAGAAATGTGACCCCAAAACTTGTTCCTGAGTATTTGCCACTCACTTCAACCCCCATCAAACTAATGCCGGCCCCATCCCCAACTAAATCGAATTCTCTGGATAGAATTCTGGTATCGGAAGGATTATTAGAAACAGAACGTATGGTGATTGTCTTTTGAAGAATCTGAGTAATAGAAGTAAGGGTGTAAGTACCGGGATTAAGGCCAATCACGTCTCCATCAGCAGCGGCAGCAATGGCAGCAGAAAGTGAATCCACGCCAGCAGTGATGGTTTTTGCAAATGTCGCGACCTTAGGAGTAGAGACCGTTGTAAAGCCCATACTCTTTTTGCCAGCAAACAACTGAAGGGTATATTTCTTGCCCGCTTCCAGGCCAGTGATGTTCTTTTCACCGTTGATTACTTCATTGCCAACCACAGGAACATTTACAAGACTTCCACCATCAGAAGGAGTCAAGGTTATATTCGTAACATTTTTGGTGTCCTGATTCAAGTACCAATGTACTAAAACAGAAGAAGCTGTGATTTCACTTTCTCTGATTACTTTAAGATACTGCAATCCTAATAATCTGAATGTACTTGGGGCGTTAAGACCATTAGTAGCAACCAGATAATTGGAAGGAGCAAGTATGGTGTAAGCATTTACCCTAACCCTCGAATAATAGGGTGTATTGAGAAGCAGCACAGAATCGGTTGCAAGCGCATTGGTGGTATCTGATTTTACAGACAACACTATATCAGAAAACAGAGAATCGGTAGCTATATCTACCGTGTAAGTCATGTTATTGATAGAAAAAAGAGGCGCATTCCAAGAGAAGCTAGCGGTATCTGTAGAGACTTTTACAGAAAGATTGGTAGGTGTAAAAGACCTTCTTGTGGAAGCATCCTGAATGCTGCCATCTACTGATTTCTTGCAGGAAGAGATGACTAAGCTTCCAAGGAATATTCCTACCAACGTGATTACTATATAATTTTTCATCCAATTCATTTTTATTAATAAACAACCTTATGAGTACACTTAGCCTCAAACTGAAGGCCTTACTTAAGAAGAGGAAAATAAAAATCCCTACTTCTAAAAAGCAATTAATTACTGGTAACCAAAATTCTGAACCACACCACCCCTGTTTTCATTCAGGAAGTTGGTGGGATAAGGGAGTAATTCTTTAGCATTGGGTACAAACCTGATTACATATCCATTATTAGGATCGTTGAGGTATGCTGAAGTAAGAACCCCATTGGCATAAGTGCCAGCATCTTTTCGCCAGGAAATTCTACTCGGATAAGCGGCAGGTGCACTAGTAACCGTACTTTGATTGAAGCATACATAATTGATACTACCCCCAAGCAAACTAAGGGAAGACGATTCAGCGGCGCAAGTTCCATTATTGAACGTAGTAGCAGCAGCATAAATGTATTGAGGTACATTTGCATAGGGATTACCTGCTGCAGGAGCACCATAAGCAAACTGAGCAATTTTGTTTCTGGTTTCAGTAAGTTTAGTTGCTAACAGGTTCCAACGGATTAAATCATACTTACGGATACCTTCTCCACCAAATTCCAACAGTCTCTCTTTTACAATCGCACTAAAAAATCCATCATGATCTGTTGGCGTTACAGGAATTGGGTTACTGCCATAAGCACGATGCTGCACTTGCTGTAAAGCATCTAGTGGGGCATTAGTTCCTGAAAAATCCTGCAATTCATTGGCAGCTTCTGCATACATCAATAAAACATCAGCATAACGCAATATTGGCCAGTTAACGCCATAAGTTCCTGTTAGTGACGCAGAAAAACTAGTCCAGGATTTTCTGAATTTACCACAACTGATGGTACTAGAGCTTGCAAGAAGTTTTTGGTTAAACGACTTTGTAGGATCGGCTTGTACTTTGAAATATGCTAATGTTACTTCTCTGCGAGCATCAAGCCCCAATGTATCAAACTCATAGAAATAAGTAGGGATGGCTGTAGGCCCTCCCCCGGCTGAACCCCAGGAAGGTGTATTGCTAAAATTGAGCCCATTACTAGCACCCAGATAACTATCGTTGACCTGACCAAACATAGCTACTTCAAACATAAGTTCATAGGCATTATCATTTCTAGTGGTGCCATGCAATGATTTGAATACGTCTTCATAAACAGGATTCAACCCATGTTTACCCGATTTAATAATATCCTGACATTCATTGAAAGCGATACGATAATAGGTTAAGTAGTCGGGCTTACGTTCCATCATTCTTGAAGAAGTTCTTAGAGAATAGCCACCACGAGCGAGTGCAATTCTGGCACGCAGCCCTTTTACAGCACCTTTTGTGATACGGAAGTCCCCATAGGCAGGCAAAGCATCCCTCCAGGGTATTAAGTCCTCTGCCAATAGCAAATCATTCAAAATGTGGGTATAGGTAGAGTCTCTGTCCACATTTGATGAAAAATTAGATGTTCTGTCAGCAGCAGGAATGAACGAGGCTGGCACATCTCCCCAATTACGAATTAATTCATAATAGAATTGTGCCCGTAGTGTAAGTGCTTCACCATAATACATAGCCAACTGTTGCTTTTGAGCGGCTGTTCCTGTTTTATATAAATTAGACGCAGGAATATATTTGCAAGCAATGTTGGCACGCTCTATCCCATTGTATAGCTGCACCATTGCATTATAAATCAGGAGATTGTCTTTCGTTGCACCAAATCCAGAAATGGCATAACTAGCTCCCCCATCAAATGCAGCACTAGACTTAACATTAAATTCATCAGATCCTAAAGGAAAAAATATGGACAATTGATTGCCATATCCACTCGTTCCGGCCAACTCGGTATAGATACCAATTACCTGACTATTTGTGTTATATACATCTTCAAAAACCTCTTTTAAATCTAGTTTTGATGGAGATGAATAATCTAAAAACTTTTTACAAGACCCTAATGAAAGGGAAACGATGCTAACTAAAAAAAAGATTTTATATTTATTATATTTCACGGTAGCAATTTTTTATTAAAATGAAACATTCAGACCAACAAGTATGTATCTGTTTCTAGGATAGGCAGAATAATCAACACCCGGTGTGAGTGGATTTGAACGACGCGTACTTGCTTCGGGATCAAAGCCTGTATATTTCGAGAAGGTGTAGAGATTATTTATTGTGGTATAAATTCTTACGTTACTGATACCTGCTCCTGAAATCCATTTCCTAGGTAATGTATAGCCTATGCTTACATTGGAAATCCTAAGAAAGGAACCATCTTCAATGGCATCAGAAGTTAAAATATAATGCCCCATGGTAGGTGCATAAATCTTTGCATGTACGTTTGCAGCTGCTATCTGATCCCAATCAGTCATGAATTGTCCTTTGTCATCGAAGGTTTTCCAACGATTAGCAAACTTTGCCAGCATGTTGTTACCAGTAGCTTTGTAGGCAGAACTAAATTCAACACTATTGGCATTATACGTTTTGCTACCATAAGAGAAGTTGATGAAGATGCCCAGATCGAACCCTTTGAAGGTAAACTGACTATTGAATCCACCAAAGAACAGAGGTTGATTATTGCCCAATACGGTTCTATCGGTGGTATGAACAATGGAGTCAG
>CANGFK010000159.1 GCA_947452925.1 Chitinophagaceae bacterium
CCGATAATCTAGTAAATCCTAAGCAGCAGGCTTTAAATGAGTACAGAAAGAGTACAACCAGTACAACAACCCTCAATACCTTTTTGGAATATGCTATTACGCCAGAGTTGAAGTTTAAAATAACAGGTGGTATCTCCAATACCAAGTTGGTTTCTGAAGGGTTTTACAATTCCAAAACATCTCAAGGAACATTAGCTTTGAATAGTAATGGAACACTTTACAACCCTACAAATCAGATTAATGGTTTCGTAAACAATAACAACAACAACAACTACCTCACAGAGTCTACTTTGTCTTATCGCAAAAGATATAATAAAGACCATATCCTAGATGCGGTTGCAGGCTTTACTTACAACTATGGTCGTGCAAGTGGAAATGGATATACTGCAATACAAGTCCCTCAGGCATTAGAGTATCTGGGTATTAACAGTCTTGGTTCAGGTACTGCTACAAAGGCTGGTTTTTCTCCAAGTCATAATCAAATGGTTTCGTTCTTAGGAAGGGTTAACTATTCCTTGTTAGAAAAGTACATATTCACTGTAACAGGTCGTCAGGATGGTTCTTCTCGCTTTGCGCCAGGTCATCAGTGGGGGTTCTTTCCATCAGGAGCATTTGCTTGGCGGTTTTCTCAAGAGAATTTCATGAGAAAAGCATCTAATATTCTAACCGACGGTAAACTAAGAGCTAGTTATGGTTTAGTTGGGAACAACAGGGTAAGTGATTTCGCTTATTTGTATCAATTAGGCTTTAGTACAGCTTTTGGCTACCCAATGAATGGGGTAAATACACCAGGTATGATTGGATTCTTCTACGGAAACCCAGATATCACTTGGGAAACAACACATGAATTGGACTTGGGAACGAGCCTAAGCTTTTTTAAGGATAGAATAATTTTTGAATTTGACTACTACCTAAAGGATACAAAAAACAGCTTGTTAGCAGTTCCGCTACCATCAATTGCTGGTTATGCAAATGGAACCAACTCTCAGTATCAGAATGCAGGAACAATCAGAAACCGTGGGTTAGAGTTCTCATTAACAACTACTAATATTCAAAAGAAAGGATTTACTTGGACGACCTCTTTCAATATTGCCTTCAATAAAAACAAGGTTGTAAGTTTCTATAATGGTTCAGATGTAAGGCAAACTGCTTGGAACCTGAATGGAACTACTGCTTGGGTTGCTAAAGTGGGTTATCCAATGACGCAATTCTATGGATATAAATGGGGTGGAGTCTATCAATATGCAGACTTCAATAGATTGTCAAACGGAACTTATGCACTTAAGCCAGGAATTGCTAGTTATGGAACCACAGCCAACTCTGTGCAGCCTGGTGATCCTAGATATGTTGATTTAAATGGTGATGGAATTATCGATGACAATGACAGAACAATCATCGGTACTCCGCTAGCAATACACACTGGTGGTTTTAGTAATAACTTTACCTACAAAGCATTTAGCCTTGGCATTTTCTTCCAGTGGAGTTATGGTAATGATGTATTGAATGCCAATAAAATGGTGTTTGATAATGGAGGTTACTATTATGCAAACTCAAATCAGTTTGCTGATTATGTTAACAGATGGACACCAAGTAACCCAACCAATGATATCCCAAGAGCTAATCCACGCACAGGTGGAACTGATTTAGATGGAAAAGTAAGATTGTCCTCTCGTTTGGTGGAGGATGCCTCTTATCTAAGATTCAAAACATTGACTTTGGGGTATAATTTGCCTGCTAATATGATAAGGAAGCTTGGAATTAACCAATTCAGGGTGTTTTTTGCTGCTCAAAATCTATTTACCTGGACCAAATACTCTGGTATGGATCCTGAAGTGTCTACCTATCGTGGAGCAAATTCAGCAACATCCCCCATCGGAGGTACTGCAGGTTCATCTGCTACCGGTGGTGTTGGATATTTGTATATTCAGCCAAGTACAGGTTCTGCGGCTTTGGCACAGGGGCTTGATTATACGCCTTATCCTCGCTACAAAACCTATACCATTGGTGCAAACATTATCTTTTAATTCATTAATTCCTTGTAACTACACAACGATAATAATATGAAAAAAATAAATATAAAAGTTACTACTTTCTTGTTCTCGCTCTTCGTTTTGTTGAGCGCTTGTAACAAAGATGTCAGTCTGAACCCAATCAATTTTCAGTCAACAGGTAACACCAATGAAGCGCAACTGACCAATCAACTGGCAGGTATTTACAGCACCCTCGAGGCAGAACAATTGTACGGATGGGGAATGTGGGGGTATTTTGCTGCAGGTAATGACGAAGGATTTAACTCTGGTTTGACTGGAACTTCTACCACAACGCAGGCTTTGACCGAGTCGTTCAGGTCTTCCAGTGATGATGCTAGTTACCTCAACTTATGGAAAGCACTTTATTCAGGTATTGAAAGGGCCAATATTCTATTGAGCGTTGTGAATCAGCCAGTAATGAATGAAGCAAAGCGTGCGAATATTAAAGGGCAAGCACTTTTTCTACGTGCATACTATTTCTATTTATTGGTGAATAATTTTGGGGACGTTCCATACAAAACCAAACTGACCTCTGAAATGGGCTCAAGTTTTGATCTTCCGGAGACTCCAACAAAAGATATTTACGATTCTATTATCAAGGATATGACTGCTGCAGATACGTTGGTTCAAACTATTTCTCAGGCACAAACCACTATGCTTGTCACTCAAACTGCTGTAGAAGGTATGTTGGCAAGAGTTTGCTTATCAGCTGCTGGTAGTCCTAATAATGGTGGGCAGCCATACTACCAAAAAGCATTGAACTTGGCCGAAAAAGTGATTCAAAGTAATGTTCATTCATTAAACAGCACTTCTCACCCACAATATCCCAATACACCTGCCTATGCTAGGTTATTTATTAATAATATGCAGGATAATTTTATTGATCGAAACTTAACCGAAGGGATGTGGGATGCAGCTTTCCTTTCCAATGGAGTAGGGTCTTATGCAGGGTTAGGCTATCCGGCGAATCAGCAACTAGGTGTATTGATGGGAATTACCTGTCCTTCTCCTAGTTCAAGATCCACGGGTACCTATCGCCCTTACCCAACTTTGGCAAACCTGTATAGTGCAGGAGATTTAAGAAAAGATTGGGTGATGTCTTCTTATACCCTTGACTCAAACTCTAATAAATTGCCTTTGGGTTATAAAGTGACCATCACTCCCGGTAGAACAGTAAAGGCTAGAGACACTGTTTATAAAGATGGGGTTCCTGTCAAAATAAACTATGATACTACTTTCTATGGTTCTGGTGCAACCGCTGTTGCAAATGTTGATATTAATACTGGGGCTGTATTAAGTATCACAGTTACAAATGGTGGCAGTGGATACGCAACTAATCCTGCACCATCTCTGGGTACAGGATTCCCCTCTCCAGGAAAGAATTATAAAGTTGGAACCTTCACAATCAATCCCACAACAGGAGCAATTCTTACTATCCCTCTCATTTCACAAGGAACAGGTTATGTTACTGTTTACGACCGACCTGTAGCTAAGTGGAGAAGAGAATATGAAATGAATATGACCAAGAGCACATCGGTTACTTCTTCCAATTTCCCTATTATCAGGTATGCAGATGTGTTGTTGATGGCGGCAGAAGCAGACCTGCAAGTGAGGGGAGGCGGTGGAAATGCGACAGCTACAGGCGTTGAATATTACAATCAGGTAAAAAGAAGGGCTTACGGTTACGATCCTAAGTCCCCTTCTCCTGTGGATGTTTCTGTTGTTACAATGGATAGTATCATGGCAGAACGCTCAAGAGAACTTTGTTTTGAAGGTGTTCGTAGAAATGATTTAAAACGTTGGGGCTTGTCTGTTATGATCAATACAATGACTAACCTTAAAAATGCAATTGGTAGTTACAATGCAATATCTGCACCTACTTCTTCAATTTTAACAGCTTCATTGTTAGGTGTAAACAATTTCTTGTCTAATCCTCAGAAGTTTAGTTTGTATCCTATTCCTTCGTCAGAATTAGCACTAGAGGCAGCATTGAGTCAAAATCCAGGTTGGTAATCAATAAAAAAATTACAAATGAACAGATATAAATTAACGATTAGCTTAGTCATTCTTTCAATAGCAACTTTTGTAGTAACAGGTTGTAAGAAGTTGATTGATGCCAAACCTTTAGACGGATTCAGTGTTGTCTCAGACAAACCATATTATAGTATAGGTGATACAGTAGTCTTTTCTATCAATCAGGACGTAGATGAAATCGTTTTCTATTCGGGTAAACCGGGTAATAACTACAACCAGATTGGACGAAATTTTGAACCAGGGACGAATATATTGAAGTTCCAGACATCGCTTTCACAAGCTAGTAAAACTAATAATGGGGATACCTTATTGCTAAAAATTGCAACGAATCTTAAAAGCTATGATTCAGCAGGAATAGCAAATGCCAATTGGGAAGATTTAACCAGCTTTGCAAAGTGGCCTGCAATTACTACCACTGGGTTTGTAAATTCTGGTTCTATTGATATATCAAAGTTTAATACCGCCGATTCTGTTTACATCGCTTTTCAAGTATTGGGAAAACAAAATGCAGCTACACAACAAAGAAAATGGCAGGTGCAGAACTTAACACTCAGTAATCTTCTTGCTGATAGTACGTTTACGCCGCTTTTTGCTGCACCTTTTACCTCTGCTCCTAATCCAACGACAGATACGGTTCCTTATTTTCAGTTTGTTGGATGGACCCAGGTTAATCTGAAAAATAACCCTTTGTTTAGTTTCATCAACCCCAATTACAATGCTTGGAACGTTGGAGATTTTGGAATAAATGCATTGAATGCACCTATTGTCATTAACAATAAGCCATGTAATTTAAGCGGTGTTGCCATTCAATCTGCTTATCCAATCACCTTCGACCCAGGACCAACATCAATTAAAAATAATCCTGATAATGAAGATTGGTTAATTACTTCACCGGTTAATCTCAAACTTGTCAGACACGATTTTCCTACAGCTGTTATCAAAAACTATGTCAACACCCCGACAAAGGGAATGAAATATCTGAAAGCTAATGGCGTATATGCCAGCTATTCTTTTCCGATAGACGCTAGCTTCAAGTCTGGAAAAACATACGATATGGTATTTGTAGCACAAAATACAAATCTTGATCAAAAGAAGGAAATTGTGAAACATGTTACCATTAAGATAAACTAAGCACCCCACGTAATAATAGTAAAGCCTGATATTGTAAAATATCAGGCTTTACTATTTAGCCCAAATTATATTGATTTGATGTCGGTATTGAAAAGTACAATGTAAGATGCTGCTATAGTAATGCCAGTATCTGGAAGTTTTTTACGTCTATGCAGTTACAATCCCCTGAAATGTAGTTCTCCGAAATTCTGTAGAGAAGAAAGCTTTAAGTCAGCAGCTCCCCATCTTTCTTCTTTCAGTGAGCTATGATGTGGTACTACCACACACTTCATACGAGCAGCTTTTGCAGCTATCAATCCGTTGAAAGAATCTTCGAAACACAAGCAGGAAGAAGGAGAGGAGTTGAGCTTTGCCGCGCAATCCTGATACACTTGAGGATGAGGTTTGCCATAAGGAAGTTCCTGTGCAGAAGCTGTTGCCTTGATGTAGGGCGCAATGCCAATCATACGAACAACTAAATCTATCAGTTCTTGTGGAGAGGAAGTAGCTAGCCCTATCTTAAAGCCTTTCTCACAAAAGAAATTAATAATGTGCTGAACCCCAGGCATTACAGTGCCCCTGTTCTCTATTTTGTTCAGCACAGTAGCAATGATTCTCTGTTCTGCCTCAGCAGCCATTGTTTTGGACACCTTAAAGTAGTCAAACCATTGGTCTACAAATTCCTTGGTACGTAAGCCTGTTGTAGTTTGATATTGTTGCTCTGTTAGTGCAATGCCGTATTGTCTAAACACTTCTTCAGCTGCTTCGTTCCATAGTGGTTCACTATCAATCAGCAACCCATCAATATCAAATATTACTGTATCCAAGCTCATATCTTATTAGTGTTTAACGATTAGTGATTAACGTTTAATGTTTAGTCAATGGCTGCAAATATCACCTTATTCACTAAATGTTAACCACTAACCACTAATCACTAACCACTAATGCTGATATTCTTTCTTTAGTTTGTGTTTGAAAACCTTTTCAAATTTCTCAACCTTGGGTCTTATCACATAAGAACAATATCCTTGATTTGGATTCTCATTATAATAATTACTGTGATAATTCTCCGCAGGATAGTAATTCTTAAAAAGCTCAATTGCTGTAACAATTGGTTTATCGTAAGCATGACTCTTATCTAATTCAGCCTTGTAATGTTCCGCTTTTTTCTTTTGTTCTTCGTTTGTATAGAAGATGACACTTCTGTATTGCGGACCTGCATCTGCACCTTGACGGTTTAGTGTTGTTGGATCATGCGTTTTCCAGAATACTTCCAACAGCTCATCATAAGTTACCTTGCTTGGATCGTATTCTATCTTAGTAATCTCGGCATGTCCTGTATGCTTGTCACAAACTTGTTCGTACGTCGGATTCTCCACATGCCCCCCACCATATCCACTACGAACACTTATTACTCCTTCAATTCTTTGAAAGAAAGCCTCAGTACACCAAAAGCAACCCTCTCCAAAGTAAGCTGTCTCTGTCTTATTCATATTCATTTTTGTTTTTTGTGCCTTCGTTGCCAACACGCCTAGTGTCAGCACAGCAATTAATAATACTTTTTTCATACTGAATAGATTAACAATGATTAAATTAATTAGTTGTTTCAATCAGTAATACGAAGAGAGGCAAGAAACCTTACAATTGAAATATGAAGTATGAAATATTACAGGTCATATTTCATACTTCATATTTACTCTAGTGCTCTGTTCAAAAAGTAAACCAATGGTTGTATGGCAGCACAGGCGGCTACTATTTTAGGCACTAGTTCTTTGCTTGTTAGTTCTGCATCTGATATAGAACTGGTTGCGATGAAACTTTTTAGTTTTAAATATCCAATGGCAGAATTTGTTTCTTCATATCCTTTCGGCGGACGTGTCAACATTACATCACTGCCGCTTTCCAAACCTCCTAATTGTTTTACAAAGGAGTCTGCTTTTACTATGCCATCAAACTCTTCAAAACAATAGTCAATTTCCTGTCTTATCTTCTTTAAAGAGGCTGCTTCGGGCATCCACATGCCACCAGCAATAAAACTTCCTCCTGGTTCACAATGTAAGTAATAGCCTGCTACAATCATCTTCTTACCACCCTTACTGAAACCTGCGCCCATATTGGTTTTATAGGGACTTTTATCCTTGCTGAAACGTACGTCTCTGTTAATCCGAAACACACAATCTTTTGGTTGCATGGCTGCAACAGATGGGTCGTTCTGGCTCACACCTGCCAATACTTTACCTACCAGTTGCAGGTAATCTCCCTTCGCATTTTCATACCTCTTTCTGTTCTTTTCAAACCAGTCTTTATGGTTATTCAGTTTCAGTTCCTTCAAAAAGTCTATTGTTGTAGTCTGTAACATCCTATTCGTTGTTTATATTATGAGTTAAAATTAACGCTTCTAGTCTCTATA
>CANGFK010000160.1 GCA_947452925.1 Chitinophagaceae bacterium
CCGCTAGGTTCACTACCGCACTTCCTATAATATGCCCTGCCTCTGTAAACATTGCACGAACCCCAGCACACACATCAAACCATTGGTCATATTCTTTGGTTTCAAACAAAGACAAGGTCGCCTTCACATCCTCCTCGGTGTACAGTGGCACAACAGGAGGCAAGCCAGTTAAAGCCCTTCTTTTATTTACATAACGGGTATCATCACGCTGAATAACAGCAGAATCCTCCAATAACACTGCAGCAAGAGAACCGGTTGCAGGTGTACAATATATTTTTCCTCTAAAACCCTCCCCCACTAGCTTAGGTATTAATCCAGAATGATCTATGTGTGCATGAGACAAAATAAGAAAGTTTATTTCCGATGCAACAAAACCAAACTCGGCATTCAGCGCATTGGTATCTTGTCCCATCCCTTGAAATAAACCACAGTCCAGTAAAATCTTTGTATTGTTGGCAAGAGTAAGTAGGTGTTTGGATCCAGTAACAGTTCGGGCGGCACCGTGAAAAGCAATTTTCATAAAAGAAGCAATTATTTGAAAAATGAAGATAATGAAGATTGACGAGGTAGCAATAGAGTGTTTTTCAACCAACAGGGGAAAGAATTATTAAAACTAATCTTAATCATCTTATGTTAGTATAGGACTATTAAATTTGCAAACTTTACAATTAAGATTATGACGACAACAATAAATGATACAGAAGCGTTGGTGGCGAGTGTAAAAGATGCTGATTTACAACGAATTGGTATCAAGGTACTGAGCGATGAAAGGATAAGTTTTGATGATGGAGTCATTTTATTTGAGCGTGGTTCATTGGCATACTTGGGTGCATTGGCAAACTATGTTCGGGAAAAGAAGCATGGCGATAAAACCTATTTCAACCGCAACTTCCACATAGAACCTACCAATGTATGTGTGTTTAGCTGTAAATTCTGTTCCTACTCACGCTTGTATGCCCACAAAGAAGAAGGGTGGGAATTGAGTATAGACCAGATGCTTGACATTGTAAAAAGCTATGATGGCAAGCCTGTTACCGAGGTACATATTGTGGGTGGTGTACATCCGAAGATGACTCTTTCCTTCTTTTTAGATTTGTTGAAGGCTATTAAAGCACATCGTCCCGAGTTGCACATAAAAGGATTCACGCCTGTGGAACTAGATTATATGTTTAAGAAAGCAAAAGTTTCTATTGAGGAAGGAATGAAGCTGGCACATGAGGCAGGTCTGGATTCATTGCCTGGTGGTGGCGCAGAGATATTTCATCCAGAGGTAAGAAAAGAAATCTGTGAAGACAAAGTAGATGCAGAAGGATGGTTGCACATTCACAAAGTAGCACACGACCTGGGCATGCATAGCAATGCAACCATGTTGTACGGACATATTGAAAGTTTTGCGCACCGCATAGACCACATGGACAGATTGCGTAAACTACAAGATGAGACTGGAGGTTTCAATACGTTCATTCCTCTTAAATTCAGGAATAAGGACAATGACATGAGTCATATTGAAGAAAGCACCACGATTGAAGACATGAAAGTATATGCTGTAGCAAGGCTTTACCTAGACAATTTCCCTCACATAAAAGCCTATTGGCCCATGCTGGGAAGAAAAAATGCACAGCTTACCTTAAGCTTTGGTGTAAATGATATTGATGGAACAATTGATGATACAACTAAGATCTATTCGATGGCTGGTAGCGAAGAGCAAAGTCCTACCATGAATACGGAGCAACTGATATCACTAATAAAGCAAGTAAAGAGACAACCTGTAGAAAGGGATACGCTGTATAATGAGATAAACGTGTTTTAGTAGTTAGTGATTAGTTATCAGTGGTTAGTGGTTAATTTTCAATATAATATGTATCACTAACAACTAACCACTGATAACTAATCACTGATTTAAGAGTTTCCGCCACCAATAGCCCGAGTTCTTGATGGTTCGCAGTTGTGTTTTGAAATCGATATGCACCAATCCAAATCGTGCTTTGTAGCCTTCAGACCATTCGAAGTTATCCGTTAAAGTCCAGGCGATATATCCTTTTACATTCACCCCCTCCCCTTTTGCTTTGAGCAGTGCTTGCAAATAGTCTTGAAAATATTGTATCCGGTCAGCATCATTTATTACACCGTCCACCAGATGGTCTTTAAAGCACGCCCCACCCTCACTGATGATAATATCTTTCACACCGTCATAAGCCGCAAACCGCTTTACCATCCGATAGAAACTTTCCGGATTTATCTCCCACCCCATTGCGGTATGAGGTACTTTGCGTGAAGTTGCAGAAACCTCTGTTGCTTGTATGTAGGGGATTAAAGGATTTGCTTTAACAGTCAATGCAAAATAGTTTTGTATGCCTATGAAATCAAAATCAAACTTCATTCTTTCAGCATATTTCCAGGCTTTATTGTGGAAATGAATTCTATCAGTCAAATTAAACCCTTCAATATGAGGATAGCCCATACCTAAAGAAGGTTCAATAAACAAACGATTCAATAATAAATCCATTCGTTGAGCAGCTTGCACATCCGCATCTTTATCCGAATGAGGCATTATCTCACTACACGAAAACGTAGTACCTATGTAGGCATCTTTTACAAGACTTCTAATGATTCTTCCACCCTCGGCTTGTGCCATGGATGCATTGTGAAGGGCAGGTAAAAAATATTCGAGCCCTATCCTTCCGGGGGCATGTTTACCAATCATATAGCCGAGTGTGGTAAAGCCCATTGGCTCATTGAGGACAATCCAGTTCTTAACTTTATCGCCATATTCATCCATGCAAACAGTCACAAAACGAGTAAACCATTTCAGCATCAGATGACTGGTCCAGCCCCCCTCCTTCTCTAGTTCTTGTGGCAAATCCCAATGATAGAGTGTCACAAAAGGAATTAATCCAAGTTCCAGGCATTCGTCTATCACTTTATGATAAAAAGCAACGCCTGCCTTATTAATGCGTCCAGTTCCTTCAGGCAAAATCCTAGTCCATGCAATGGAGAAGCGAAAGACTTTAAATCCTAGCGCTTTGGCAAGAAGAATATCATCTTTGTAACGATAATAAAACTCACATGCATGAGTTGGTTTATCGCCATTTTTAATTTTGCCTTGCCGCCTTGCAAACACATCCCATGTGGAAAGTCCCTTACCATCCACATTATAAGCACCTTCATTCTGAGGAGCAGCCATAGCAACTCCCCACAAGAAATCATTTCCAAAGTCACTCGCTTTTAGATGCATATACATTTAAGTATTTGAGGCAATGAAAATAAGGGTTAATGACAGATGAACTATATTAGTTTCACTGACACTATTGTTTTTCATATTTTTACATCCTATGGCAGAGATAAATCTGGATAATTGGGAAGATAAAAGTGCTGAACACACCAAACTATACAAGAACTTTCTGCAACGTGCAGATAAAAATAAAGTGCTAAAACAACTGCCAAAACTTCACGAAGAAGCGTTTGCCAAAATAGATTGTCTGGATTGTGCTGCTTGCTGCAAGAATTATTCACCCCGTTTCAAGACGCCAGATATAAAACGAATAAGCAAGCATTTAAAACTAAAAGAAAGTGTTTTTATAGAAACTTATCTAACGCTTGATAACGATGGCGACTATGTTTCTAAAACAGCACCTTGTCCCTTTTTAGGTGAAGACAATTATTGTGGAATCTACGACCAACGTCCTAGCGATTGCCATCGTTTCCCTTACACTGATGAAGATGTATTGCTAAAGCGTCCTGTTATCACGCTTAAGAATGCAACATTCTGCCCCGCAGTTTACTATGTATTGGAAAAGTTAGTGGTTAATACAAAGTAATTAATAATAATAATGTTACCAACCACACTTACAATTAGAAAGCGTATTTCAAAATTATACAAAGAAGTGCGTATACCATTGTCACCACAAAAATCCCCCTAGCTGTTTCATTCCGGTCTGTGTTGGTATAAATCGTAAACACTGCGCCATTAGCAATGAGTGATACTGTAATTACCCCCGAAAGAAAACTTTTTAGCGTAAACAATACTTCCAGAAAATTTATAAACTTAGCGCTTCTAAAGTTTATAAAATAAAAGCAAATGATACCTAACATCGGCGCAAGTACCCCGAGGACGATACCAAGTATAAAACTATCTTTCTTTAAAATCATATTATAAGTTCCAGGAAGTTTCTAATTCTTGTTTCAATTTATAATTTGTAAGGTCAAATTGTACAGGCACTACACTCACATAATTATTTGCCAATGCCCATACATCTGTATCTTCTCCTTCATCAAAATTGATGAACTCGCCAGTAAGCCAATAGTAAGTCTTGTCATGAGGATCTTTCCTTTCAAGAAATTTCTCTTCATATTTGGCGTAAGCCTGACGGCAAACTTTTATCCCCTTCAACAACTCTAAAGGCACTGCAGGGAAATTTACATTTAGTAGAAGATGTTTATCAAAACTCTTTGCTAGCATCGCTTCTGCAATCTTTCTCACATACACTTTGGCCGCACTGAAGTCTGCCTCCATACTATAATCGAGAATAGAAAACCCTGCCGAAGGAATGCTTTCAATAGCCGCTTCCATTGCAGCACTCATTGTACCACTATAAATTACATTGATACTATGATTGGCCCCATGGTTAATTCCACTTAGACAAATATCTGGCTTACGATGCAAGATTTTATCTACAGCAAGCTTTACGCAGTCAACTGGTGTGCCACTACAAGTGTAAGCCTCCACCCCTTCAATCAAGAAACTCTTTTGCAATCGCAATGGATGCCCTATAGTAATGGCATGTCCCATACCACTTTGAGGCTTATCTGGTGCAACCACTACCACTCTGCCCAAATCTTTAACTGCTTCTGCCAATGCCTTGATGCCTGGCGCCGCAATACTATCATCATTTGTAATTAAGATTACTGGTTCATTCTTTTTTTCTTCTGCCATAAGGGCTGCAATATAAGAATGATGTGGATTAATATAGAAGTCTGGACGTAAATAACGCTATTTCTATCCCTTTTGAGGGCTATTGAGCAACTGAAAAAATTAATAAAACCTTCCATTAACTTTTATTCCCTTACTTTCGTGCCTTAATTAATTATTTAAATTTTACAATGGACACAAAAATTACAGGAACTGTAAAGTTCTTCAACGAAGAAAAAGGGTTTGGTTTTATCAAGCATGATGATTCTAACAAAGAAACTTTTGTACATGCTAACGGTTTAATCGACCAAATCGAACAAAATGACAAAGTTCAGTTTGACGTACAGGAAGGTCGCAAGGGTTTGAATGCTGTTAACGTTAAACGTATAGTATAAAACTATTTAACTTCAAATTTAAAGGCCGTGATAATTATCACGGCCTTTTTTTATGCTTGGAAAAGAGCCGACTGAACTATATATTTGCTTGAAACAGATACAATATGAGTACATTGATTGGAAAACTAAAAGAAACAGTAGACTACATTAATAAAGAATTTACAACGGAAGCTGAAGTTGGCATCATACTAGGAAGCGGATTAGGCAATTTTACTGAAGAAGTAATCATTGAAAAAGAAATACCTTACGCTTCTATCCCCCATTTTCCAGTAAGCACAGTAAAGGGACACGGTGGCAAACTAATATTTGGCACTTTACACAACAAAAAAGTACTTGTAATGAGTGGGCGCTTTCATTTCTATGAAGGATACACTACTCAGCAAGTTACTTACCCAATAAGGGTTATGAAGCAATTGGGCATTCATACTGTTTTGTTGTCAAATGCAGCAGGCTCCGTTAATCCTACGCATAAAGTGGGGGATTTAATGATTATAAACGACCACATCAGCTTTTTTACACCCAATCCGCTACTTGGACCAAATGATGAAGAACTTGGACCTCGTTTCCCTGATATGACTGAACCTTACAGCAAAGAGTTGATTAATAAAGCAATTGAAATAGCCAAGAGAGAAAACATAGAAGTAAAACAAGGTGTATATGTTGGCGTTACAGGCCCCACTTTTGAAACAAAAGCTGAATATCTACTGATAAAAGCGATAGGAGGCGATGTTGTAGGTATGAGTACCGTACAGGAAAACATTGTTGCTGTACATGGCGGAATGCGCGTTTTTGCTATGAGCGTTGTGACCGATTTAGGTGTTAGAGAGGATGATAATGTGATCACGCATGAAGAAGTTTTGCAAGCAGCCAAAGAAGCTGAACCAAAATTCACATTATTATTTAAGGAAATGGTAAAAGCTATCTAGATCAGACAACTTATTCTACCAACTTATCTAATGCCATTTTCAATTGGCCTTCTGTTAGTTGATAATCGTAGAAAGCACGTAGATGGGTGGCATTATTTATCATTAAACTTACGGGGATAGTGCCTTCCCAGCGTTTATCTATCTTAGGACAAAAATAATTTGGATCGGCTTCATCTAGCCAGACAATTTGTGAAGTTATGTTGTGTTTCTTGGCAAAAGCAAGGATTCCTTTTGGGTAATCATCTGCATAATCTAAGCTTACCAATAGCAACTTCACATTTTTGTTTTTATAATTAGGTACTGTCTTTTCAAACCAAGGCAATTCCTGTACACAGGGTCGGCACCAAGTCGCAAAAAAATTAATAACGACTGGCACGCTAGATGTATCCGCAATGTGCAACACATCGGTAATCTTAACTTTCTTTATTGATTGTCCAAAAGATATATTTCCAATCAATAAAACAACAATCGCCAATGCTAGTATCTTTTTCATACTTAAAATTTAATGTTTGCAAGGTACGGTTAATTAGATGCTTTATTCCTCTACTTCCCTCCTATTCCAATCCCCACTGTTCCTTTAACAAATTGAATTGCTCTGCTGGCATTGTTGATTGTTCATAATGTCCCGCTTGCTTTTTCTGTCTGTATGCTTCATAAATACTTACTGCACACGCAACGGATATGTTTAAACTCTGAACCATGCCTACTTGTGGAATAATGAAATTGCCATCTGCCAAAGCCCGCGCTTTTTCACTTACTCCCTCTTGTTCATTTCCGAAAACAAGTGCCACGCTTTGGGTAAAATCTATACTATACAGGTCTATCGCATCAGAAGAAAGGTGTGTGGTGAGTATTACGTCAAAACGCTGACGCAAGGCTTCAAAACACGCTTCTGTATCAGTGAATTGATGTAAGGTTACCCACTTTCCAGCGCTACTTCCGCTCTTATAACCAAACTTTTTAATGTTCGGTCTTCCAGTATTAATCACATAAATATCTTGAATGCCAACCGCATCTGCAGTGCGCATTACAGCGGTTACATTTCGGGGATCCTGCACATCTTCCAAGACAATAGTCAGGTTACTTTGTCTATTATTCAGGACAGCTTCTACTTTCTGCTTCCGTTCATTCGTCATATCTGTTATTTCGTTTACCGTCTACCGCCTTCCGTTAACGGTTAACGGAAGGCGGTAGACTTATCATAAAAATGTTGGCTCAACGCCTGATCCTTTGTTTCCTGCTATCGTTATTTTGCCAAAATCATACTCAATTCCTTTGCCCATGTCTTCAGTTTGCAGCAAAGGGCCATCCATATCTACATA
>CANGFK010000161.1 GCA_947452925.1 Chitinophagaceae bacterium
CAGACAGATGCGGTACAGTAAAAAGAATCACTATAGCCCCACTCTACCAGAACTAGCAATTTTTAAGCAGGCAAATCTACAGTTGGACAAGATTGGGGACAGTGTGTACCTCTCTGGGAACATAGAGCAGTTCATCCCGAGCCGAAACGAGCCTTCAAAACCACTATATATAGCCTTGATTCGTACAATAGCAAGCAATAAGGAAATTCTAGTAAAAGAAACTCCTCTGCGTGCCTATCCCAACCCATTTGGAAGCAATATCACTATAGATTTTGAACTGAAAGAGACCTGCAAGGTAACAACCCAATTGCTTACAATGGATGGCAAAGTGGTGTATACCAACCCTGCGGGCACACTCACGGCTGGTAGCTATACCTTGCCTATTCAAACGCAACAAATAGCAGCGGGTTATTATACCTTGGCATTGCGGTATGGCAACAAATTACGTACAACCAAAGTGATAAAATTATAAAACCTTTAAAACTAGTTAAATGAAAAAAATAATATTTATACTTATCTTCCTTTTTAATATAATGCCATCCTTTAGGCATGGGCATTTAGTATTGGGTTGCCCAAATGAGACATTAGCACAAGAAAGTCCTGGTGGCGGTGAAAACGGCGAAAATGGTGAAAATAACGAAACTCCACCCCCTGTTGAAGTATATACTGGATATTCTCCTCCTCTAGAGGATGTTGTAGTAACAGCATTCAAGAATTATGTCGGGATGCTTGGCTACTCAGATTTAACATCTTTAACTTTATCAGAACAGAATAATCTTTTTAATGACTTTGTTCAAAATACTGGTTCAGATGGTGGTTGCCCTTGCCTAACTAATCTTACGAGTATTCCAAAAGGCGGTTTATTGAGAAATGAAAATGGTAAACTTATTGTACAACTAGGTCAAACATCACAAATTCAATATTTGGGCTACACCCTTACTGTGGAAACGGATTATGTTTTTGCTTCAGACGGGTCGCCGATTGAAGTTAATTCAATTGTATTTGGAACTAATGCAAATGGTATTTCAATTGATCCAGCCACTTTGGCTAATTTAACTTTCAATTGCTTAGGGTATGCTTTAACAGGAGGAGGTGAAGAATTCTACATTGATGCAGGCCGTACAGCTGATATTAATGCACTTATAGGAATAAACAGTATTCAATCAGCTATTAATAATGGAACATTTAGCAATAATTTTAGCACTATACAACCTGGTGATGCTTTGATACTATTAAATAGTGATGGCACAGGCTACGTTCATGGTGCTATTTATAATGGCAGTGGTTATTATTTAACTAAGGATGGAAGAGGCGATGGGAACACGAGCGTTCAGTATCAGAGTCTGCAGACATTACAGACAATTTACCCAAATACAATTCCTTACTTTATCAAGAAATCAACAATTACACTTCCGAATACATCTTCCTCACTTGGAGATAATACAGATGGACTTGTAACACCAGATCAAATGAATGAAGCTAAATCAGATGGTTGTGGTTGTAATTAAAGTATTTTTACACATTTAAATTATTTTTTATGAAATTATCAATTAAATTTACTACTATGCTTTTGCTTTATATTTCAAGCAATGGTTATTCCCAAACTTTAAAAATGAATAATAATTCAACTCGCTTTAGGAGCAAGATACTAGATAGTATTAGTCAACAACATGTATCGTATGAACAAACTAAAGAATCGTACAAAAAAAGACTAAATCAGCATATTGAATCCCCTTATTTAGAAGATTCAATTATTTTATCAAATGGTGAAGTGGCTAAAGTCCAAACTAGTGATAATAAAAAAGTATTGTCTCTATTGTCAAACCTTTTTTCAATATCTCCAGTTGACTTCTTGTTGGAAATGCGCGGTATTGAAGGCTGTATTTTTATTAAACCTTCGATGATAGAGTGGGTAAAAAAAGAAGACTTCCCAGATTTATTAAAATTAGTGAATTCTGATTGGGTAACACCTCAAATTAAGCAGCATTATATTTCTAAAAAAAGGGTTCCTATAAAACCTATTTATATCAAAACACCAATAGGCATGAATGCACTTAATTTGATGAGTTCTTATTTGTTGGGGATTTTTCCAGCAACTAATTGTTCTTATGAATCTATAAAGGATTGGTATGAAAGTGGAAAATTAAAAAGTGAATATAAATATGATCCACTAATACTTCCTATAATCGATACAATAATACCAAAACACGGGAGAACCGTTATACAAATCCCGACTAAAGTACAATAATTAAACATTGGTGTAACCACTGGAGCAAGTGTTCAGCGTTAGCTGGTCACTTGTTCCTTTTAGTCAAACCAGTTTTTAACTGGAATTTGCTAAGATAAACCCCCGCTAATGTAGCGTTTAGTCTATCCTTAATCAGATAAAGCACAAACAGGGGCATCCTAAAACAGGATGCCTTTGTTTGTTTTTGGTATTGGTGTTTAGTATAAACTCTAAGTGCCTCACACTAATCACTAACCACTACAAGTGCCTGATGTCAACAACCAATGTAAGTGAAATAAGCCATCCTGTAGAAGTAGTGGGCATCCTCAATCGGAAACGATACCGTAGTTTTTTATCTGTATCATCCCTCAACCCAATAACTTTACCCCCTCATACTAATCAAGATTTCGCTTGATTAGCAGGTGTGTTACTTAATTATTTATTGAAAAAAGTTTGCCTTATGTATTTCAAAAAGATTTTATCGGTTTCTCTGATTGCTTTTGCTGCGCTGAATGCTGCTGCACAAAACCCCAGCTAGTCCACGTCACTCGCTAAAATCTACTAGGGCTAGCGCATCGCCTGTGGCGTGTGCATCCGCTAAGGTCTTCTATTCAAAAAGCTACTCATTCAAGTAATGGGTAGCTTTTTTGTTTATGTTGCCAATAAACAAACTACTTTCGGAAACTATGAGCCGTAAGTATAAGTTTTACAATAAAGAGGGTGTTTATTTTGTAAGTTTTGCAACGGTGTATTGGTTAGACATTTTTGTAAGAGAAGTGTATTGTAATACTATTGTGGAAAACTTGGATTATTGTAGAAAGAACAAGGGGCTTGAAATATTTTGTTGGTGTATTATGCCTAGCCACATACATTTGATAATAAGAGCAAAGGACAATAATCCAGAAATAGTTTTGGGTAAATTTAAGGAGTACACATCCAAGCTGTTAACGAAACAAATAGCAGAAAATACGGAGGAGAGTAGAAAAGAGTGGTTATTGTGGATGTTTGAAAGAGCTGCAAGCAAAAGTAGTAATGTTACCAATAATCAATTTTGGCAGCATCATAATAAGCCTATCGAATTATGGACACCAGAAGTAACGGAACAAAAGGTAAACTATATACACAACAACCCTGTTGCATCTGGCTTTGTAAGAGAGGCTAATGATTGGAAATACAGCAGTGCGATAGATTATGCTGGCGGAAAAGGGTTATTGGAAATTGATTATATATAAAGTAAATACAAATGATTGTAGCGAAGGCACACGCCAAAGGCAGTGCGCTAGCAGCGAAGATTGTAGCGAGTTTGGCGTGGACTAGCGGGGGATTACTCAACACCAGGATATAGCACAAGACTATATTGATCAAATAACAACTGAGTTACAAAGTTTATTCCCAGATTTAAGTGATTTGGATGCTGCAGCTTTAGCTATTGGTGGTATTTCTAGTGATTTGCAGGCAAACAACCCTACACTTTTAAATGATTTACTTAATTCAAATGGATTTTCATCTTTAGACCAAGCAAATACAATCAGTGGTCAGTATAAACACAGGACTGCTGAACACTGTCACGACCCATGTAAATGATAAATTAAATAATAAATTAAATAAAAATTTATGCGAATAATCTTCTTCTTGTACTGCTTAATAGTGATGCCAAATTTATTTGCTCAAGACATAAATCTTCCATTATATAAAGGGGGTAGCATTTGCGAACTAAATAAACTTTTTACTTTAATTTTCAATCTTCCTGAGAATAGAAGAATTACAGATTCAATGTGTACAAATACTGTTACTTTTATTAAATTTAAAATTGATACTTGTGGTAAAATCGAGAAAATTGAATTTAATGAACATTCTAATAAAGAGTTAAATAAAATATTTTCAAAAATATTACTGTCTACAAATGGTCTTTGGAAACCTGAATATCGAAATGGTAAACCTGTAGAAAGTAGAGAAATTATATTGACTCTTTTATATGAGCTTCGAAAGGGAAAGGAGTGTAAGGTTTATCCCGATAACTTGATTAGTTTTTATAAGTCATTTGTATATAATACTTATGATCTGTCAACATCTTTTATTCCCTACAACGGCATCAATTGTATATTAGTTCCAGCATTTTGTATATCTCCAATGGAATAACTAGCCTAGTTACCCAGCTAGCGCACGTCAAATTAGGGTGTTCGACCCAGCTAGCGCACGTCACTCTCAGCTAGTGCACGTCAATCGCTAAAATCTATAAGGGCTAGCCCCAGCTAGTCACGTCACTCGCTAAAATCTACTAGGGCTAGCGCATCGCCTGTGGCGTGTGCATTCGCTAAGTTCTTATGTTTCAAGAAGCTACTCATTCAAACAATGGGTAGCTTTTTTACTATACTGCCAATAAACAAACTACTTTCGGACACCATGAGCCGTAAGTATAAGTTTCATAATAAGGAGGGAGTTTATTTTGTAAGTTTTGCAACTGTGTATTGGTTGGATATTTTTGTAAGGGAGTTGTATTGTAACACGGTAGTGGAAAGCTTGGACTATTGCAGAAAAAATAAGGGCTTGGAAATATATTGTTGGTGTATAATGCCTAGTCATATCCACCTGATAATAAGGGCAAAAGATAATAATCCAGAGATTGTATTGGGAAAGTTTAAAGAACATACTTCCAAGCAGTTAACAAAGCAGATAGCAGAAAATGCGGAAGAGAGCAGAAAAGAGTGGTTATTGTGGATGATGCAACGGGCGGCAAGTAAAAGTAGTAATGTTAGCAATAGTCAATTTTGGCAGCATCACAACAAGCCGATAGAGTTATGGACACCGGAGGTAACAGAACAAAAGGTGAATTATATACACAATAACCCAGTTGTATCTGGCTTTGTGAGAGAAGCTAGTGATTGGAAATATAGCAGTGCAATAGATTATGCTGGAGGGAAAGGGTTATTGGAAATTGATTATGTGTAAAGTAAATGCGAATGATTGTAGCGAAGACCACACGCCACAGGCGATGCGGCAGCAGCGAAGACCGTAGCGATTTTGACGCGGACTAGTGGGGGGAATTGAAATATATAATTGACTATAAATTAAGTAGAATGAAAAAGGTATTGCTTTCAATTGGTATCATTACACTGATATTTGTGATTATTTTTTATGCTCAATCAATCAGGGCAAAAAAGCATAGAGAAGAAATTGAATCGATGTGTGCTCAAGCTGATTCAATATATCGTCAAGGGTTTACTCTAACAGGCTTTAGTTATAGTGAGGTAAAAAATATTTTAGTAAAAGAATTTAGTAATAACTCATTGATAGATAGCTTTATAATTCATCCAAATGAATACCCCTTTGACTCAATCAGACAAAGGCATGAAGCTTTTATAAATAATAGGGGTATGAATATCAAAAATGTTTACCAATTTTACATTGAAGGACAGAAACCTTACATACTCTCTAATATTACATTGAAAGTACAAACCCATCGTTCAATGTTAAGTGAAATATTTGGTTGCGATATAGTAAGTTATCAATTAAATCACGAAATATCTCATTATGGTGGATATATTGACTTAAAAAAGAGTGGATATAAGTTTCCTTGGGAAAAATAATCAACTGGAACATGAATGTCCACTGGAGCAAATGTTCAGCGATAGCTGGTCACTCGTGCTTACTACTAGTCTAACCACTTTATAACTGGAATACGCCTAGATAACAAAAGTGCAGCTACTAACTTCGGGTGGGGGCTGCACTTTTTAGTTTGTAGTAGTGATGTTAAATGAACTTATCAACTCAAATTAAATAACCTTACTTTTACAAAAAAAATAATGGTGCTAAATATTTCTGACATTCAGCTTTTTCAGATACTCAAAGAAAAAATGGGAGATAAAGAGGCAGAGGCTTTAGTAACTTTTGTTGACAATAAAATCAAAGACAATAATGAGTCAAACTTAAAAATACTATCTACAAAAGAAGATTTACTTCAATTGGAGATAAGGTTAAAAGATAAAATGACAGACCAATTCAAATGGGTGATTGGTGTTTTTTTGACCTTGGCACTAATGATAATAGGTCTTTATTTAAAAAAATAGTATATATAGACACTAGCACAAGTGTTTAGTAAAGCTGGTCACTCGTGCTTATTAGTCGAACCAGTTTGCAACTGGTCTATACGTTTAATAGTTTTTTATGCAAAATGCAGTTGCTATCTATATGCGGTGGCTATAATGCAGCCGTGTTTCGTATTCACACCTAACGCCTTTCTTTTTTCTCGCTTTTACATACTCCCCAAATATCTGCAACGTTTCTAATAGTAAGCCTACCATTAAAATATGCAAGCATAAACAACAAAAGTTACAATTATTTATACACGGTTTAAAATCTTTGTAACAATGAGCGGGTTTATTTCTCACTTTCGTGGCTTAAATAATTAGATTATGAAGTTCCGCAATTTTAAAATGGTCAGCTATGTAGTTTATGGACGAGGTAGTTTTAACCAGTTAGATGAAATATTAGCACCTCAGCGTATAGGGGATGCGCCAATGATTTTCTTGGTGGATCATTTCTTTGAAGGTAAGTCACTGCCCAATAGAATTCCTTTGAGAGGAAAAGACAAAATTATTTATGCCGATGTAACACACGAACCAAAAACAAAACAAGTAGATGCACTTGCTTTGGCATTGAAAGAAGAATTTGGTACAGTCAGCGGTGTCATTGGTATTGGCGGTGGAAGTACGATGGATCTGGCAAAAGCTGTTAGTTTGATGATGACCAATCCGGGTTCGAGTGCCGATTATCAAGGATGGGATCTGGTGCAACAAGCAGGGGTTTATAAAGCGGGTATACCAACACTCAGCGGAACGGGCGCAGAAGTGTCTCGTACAACCGTATTGACTGGGCCAATAAGAAAGCTGGGGATGAATAGCGACTTCACACCATTCGATCAGATTGTTTTAGATCCAGAATTGATAAAGGATGCGCCTGTAAATCAACGTTTCTACACTGGGATGGATTGTTATATTCATTGCATAGAAAGTTTGCAAGGCACTTATTTGAATGAATTCAGCAAAAGCTATGGCGAGAAGGCATTGGAGTTGTGTAGGGATGTATTTTTAGGTAATAAGCAGTGGACTGAGGAACATGATGAGAAACTGATGATGGCTTCGTATGCTGGCGGAATGAGTATTGCCTACAGTCAGGTTGGTGTAGCACACGCTGTTAGCTACGGATTGAGCTATTTGTTGGGTACGAAGCATGGCATTGGTAACTGCATTGTAATGAATCATATTGAGGAATATTATCCTGAAGGAGTAGCTGAGTTTAAAAAGATGGTGGCTGAGAACAA
>CANGFK010000162.1 GCA_947452925.1 Chitinophagaceae bacterium
AGATATTAGATTTATGAATGACCCGCAAGAGTTTAATTATGGAATTGATTTAATGAAAGAAATTCTAGCTACGAAAAAAGGGGAGTTTTGTGATAATGCCCAACCATTATTAAATGCTTTTGAGGAAAAACTAAATAGTAGTGACATCAGATCTTTAATACAAAGATTTATAGTTTGTTTTTCAAAAGAAAAGAACTTGCCTAATCAATGGAAAAGATATGGCGATAATTATTCTGGAATTGCAATTGGCTTTGAGCCAAATAAATTACTAGGAAGTTTGTATCATACCCCACATGGATATTATGTTGTTTATGATAGAAAAGAACAAGAACGAGAAATTGTTGAAATCCTAGAGAATAGTATCAATTTTTTCTCTAAAAAAGGAATATTAAATAAACCAGCCTCTTTAGAGGGTTGCATTTTGTCATTGGTAAATTTAATTGGATTTCTTATTCCAAGGTATAAAGCTAAAGAGAATGGAAACGACAAGTGGTATTTAGAGCAAGAATATAGGCTTGTTTATTCACTAGATTTTGCTAGAAAGGAAATGTTTGGTAGTGAGCTTAAATTAGAGCAATCAGGCAAGCAATATTTAGAACTGTATTCTCTTTCCAATAGGGATAAAGAGGATAAATGTGAGACTCAGTTATCTATTAAGCTAAATATTCAAGAAATTATTGTAGGCTCAAAACTAGATTTCGAGTTTGAAAAAAACAAAATAGAATCTCTTTTAGAAGCTAAAGGATATAATAAAGATGAAATAGATATTAAGCAATCTGCTTGTTCATCTGACTCAAGACTATTCAAAAATCAATAACTCAGGCATGGACTCTAACCCATCCATAGCCGTTACTTGGTTTTGAAGAACCACCCCGGCCTATCGGCCACCCCTCGATGAAGGGAATTGGGACGCTGCTGGTGTAAAATGCTTGGCTGTAAGTATATGTTGCTTGTTTTTGAGTAAAGGAAGGCTTCGCTGGTAAGGGCATAGCGTTTTATAGTATTGTGACATTGCTTTATTGGAATAGTCCCGTTTTTCAGGTATTAGTGAAGCATAGGGGCGTATTATTTAAACTGCCTTCGTGTTAGTTGTGCTGAGCATCTTTAGTTTTATTTTAAGGATACTGTCCATTAATTTTACCCACATATTGAGGTAATCGTCAATTTGGCAATTAGAGTAGTGTATTAATCTTTTACATTTGCCAACTTACAGGGTGGCTAAAGCAATAGATACTGTGTATTAATAAAAAAAAATCCTTTGCGTTGCGAGGGATAAGAAGATGAAGAAATGGCAAGAATAATAGGTGTAGCAAATCAAAAAGGGGGAGTAGGTAAAACAACTACCGCAATAAATGTGGCGGCAAGCCTTGCTGTACTCGAATATAAGACGCTGCTTGTTGATGCAGATCCGCAAGCGAATAGTACCACCGGTACTGGCTTCGACTTGCACAATATTACCAGCAGTTTGTACGATTGTATGGTGAATAATGCCAAGGCTGAGGACGTAATTCTTAAAAGCGATATCCCTCATCTGGATGTATTGCCTAGTCATATTGATCTTGTTGGTGCTGAAATAGAAATGATCAACTACCCTCATCGCGAGAATGTGATGAAGAATATACTTGAAGCGGTAAGAGACAGATATGATTTTATAATAATTGACTGTTCCCCTTCTCTTGGACTGATAACAGTAAATTCGTTGGTGGCTGCTGACAGTGTGATTGTACCTGTTCAGTGTGAGTTTTTTGCTTTGGAAGGATTGGGCAAATTATTGAATACCGTAAAGATTGTACAAAGCAGATTGAACCCTCAATTGCAGATTGAAGGTATCCTGATGACAATGTATGATGGAAGATTGCGTTTGTGCAATCAGGTGGTGAGTGAATTGAGAAGACATTTTGACGACATCGTATTTGCTACCATCATCCATAGAAATAGTAAATTGAGTGAGGCACCAAGTGTTGGTAAGCCTGTTATTTTATACGACTCTGATAGTAAGGGCGCAAATAATTACCTGAACCTTGCTAAGGAAATTCTTCAGAAGAACGAAATGACTAAGATGACTAATGAAGAAAGGATAATAGACTAACATCAATTTCTTATTATTCTTAGAATTACTTTTAAATATATTATTAAAATACAGATGGCTAATAGCTCAATGCTAAAGGCTAATAGCTAATAAAAAAGATGGCATCTCCCAAATTAAAACAAGATTTATTAGGCAAAGGGATTCGTTCTTTGTTGCAGAATATTGATACTGATTTACAGACTACAGAAGGTAAATTAAAGAATGAAGCGGTGGAACAAGCAACTGCTTCTAGTCGTGTTCCGTTGAAGGATATTGCAATCAATCCAAAGCAACCACGTCGCGACTTCGATGAAACGGCCTTGAATGAACTGGCGGCTTCCATTAAACTACACGATATTATTCAACCATTGACTGTTGCTAAGCTAGCTAATGGAAGGTATCAGTTGATAGCAGGGGAGAGGCGTTTCAGGGCAAGTAAACTGGCCGGATTGACTGATGTTCCTGTATATATCCGTCAGGCAAATGACAACGAGTTGTTGGAACTTGCTTTGTTGGAGAACTTGCAACGTGAGAACCTGAATGCAGTAGAAATTGGGCTTAGCTACAAGCGGATGATGGAAGAACTGAGCTTTACCCAAGAACAAGTGGCAGAAAGAATGGGTAAAGAGCGTAGTACCGTTACCAATTACATCCGTTTATTGAAGTTGCCTCCCGATATTTTGTTGTCAG
Source organism: Chitinophagaceae bacterium (assembly GCA_947452925.1). Classification (GTDB taxonomy): domain Bacteria; phylum Bacteroidota; class Bacteroidia; order Chitinophagales; family Chitinophagaceae; genus Parasediminibacterium. The sequence goes on from CANGFK010000162.1 coordinate 2,759, forward strand.
TCCGTAATGGCAGTCTTTCTATGGGTCATGCACGTGCGTTGATAAATATTGATACTGTCGACAAGCAATTGTTTGTTTTCAAAGAGATTAAAGACAAGGACTTAAGTGTTCGGAAGACCGAAGAACTGGTACGCGATCTTTATAAAACAGAAAAGAAAGAACCGGCTAAAGAGGCTAAGAATACTCTACCTCCGGCTTACAAGAAGATTGAAGATAAACTGGCCTCACATTTTAGTACAAAAGTTAAGATGGCTGTTAATAAAAATGGTACGGGCAGCATTACCTTAGAATACTTCTCTTTAGATGAATTGACTAAGATTCTAGATCAGATGAATATTGTGGTTAGCTAAAAAAGTTTTAGGTTTTAAGTATTAGGTAATAAGTTAGAAAGAGGCCAAATACTTACTACTTACAACTTATTACCTAGTACCTGACTTTCATTAATAAAATATGTTTTTACAACGCGTCATATTATTTATTCTCTTTCTTTCCATTTCCTATTCCATTTCGATGGCACAGGAGGCGAGACCAAAGATGACCAATGATTCGTTGATACGTTTTACCAAGGATTCTTTAAACGGTTCTTTTAAAGACGCAACTCCTCCCAAAAAGAAACATATTCCTCGCATAGCTACTCGTCGCTCTCTTATCTTACCCGGTTGGGGGCAAGCGTATAATGGCGAGTATTGGAAGATTCCGATTGTATATCTTGCTATCGGGATACCCGCTTACACTTATTTTTATAACAACAGCTATTATAAAAAGACCAATTACGCTTATGGTGCAAGATACTTGCAAGCTTACGGAGATACAACTACGGCAGCGGGGAAGAATGCCATCAAAGCGGCTGTTGCAGGCATAGATCCTCAATTAATCAATCTTGACTTATATTCCTTAGCAAGCTATAGGAATATATTTCGGCACGATAGGGACTATTCTATCCTTTGGTTTGCGATATTGTGGGGAGTAAACGTAGCCGATGCAACTGTATTTGCGCATTTGAAAGACTTTGATGTAAGCAGAGACTTAAGTTTGCATATTACGCCCACACTCAATTCGGTAGGAGGGCAGCCAACAATAGGATTAGTATTCAATTCTGGTAAACCAACCCATAAGTTGAGTAGTTTATACAGAAGTACAGTTCAATAATAGATAATTTATAACTCATAAAAGTTATTGCAATGAAGATAGCACTGATAGGATATGGCAAAATGGGTAAGGCAATTGAGGAAATTGCTGTAAGCAAAGGACACGAGGTATTGTTGAAGCTGGACATCTCTAATCCGGAAGATTTCACAAGCGAAAACTTGGCTAAGTGCGATGTGGCCATTGAATTTACTAGTCCGCATAGTGCTGTTGCTAACCTGAAGAAGTGTTTTGCAGCAGGAATACCTGTAGTCTGCGGAAGTACAGGATGGCTGGCAGAGTGGAATGAAATAATAAAAGATTGTGAGGAGAAGAATGGTTCTCTGGTATATGCTAGTAACTATAGCATTGGGGTGAATCTATTCTTTGAATTGAATACTTATCTGGCCAAACTGATGAGTAAGCACTCAGAATATGAAGTGATGCTGGAAGAAATTCATCATACACAGAAAAAAGATGCGCCTAGTGGTACAGCTATTACACTTGCAGAACAGGTGTTGAAGAACATCACTTCAAAGAAACAATGGGTAAACCATAGTAGTGATAATGCTACCGATCTGGAAATTATCAGCGAAAGAATTGATCCTGCTCCCGGAACACATAAGATAAAATATCAGTCACCAATTGATGATATTGAGATAATACACACTGCACACAATAGAATTGGCTTTGCAGGCGGAGCCGTATTGGCTGCTGAGTTTCTGGTAGGCAAGAAGGGCATTTATGATATGAAGCAAGTATTGGGACTGTAGGCTTTGGAGATGATTTTTTAGTCTTTAAGGCAGCCTTATTCGACGGGATACCTTTTTAGCTGACACAGTTCTAATTATCGTTTTAGGAAAATCATTCATCAAACAAAAGCTTTTCTTTTCGCTAAGTTTTAAATAGCTATTATCTTCGATTTAAGTTGACTGATTGGCGTTGATTGATAATTTAATAAAATGAGTACTAAAGGAAAGGTTCTGGTGGCAATGAGTGGCGGTATTGATAGTACCGTTACTGCGCTGATGTTGCATAATGAAGGCTATGAAGTGATTGGAATTACGATGAAAACCTGGGATTATGCTACCAGTAATGCCAGTAGTAAAGAAACCGGTTGCTGCAATATTGATAGCTTTAATGATGCCCGCCAAGCTGCTGTTGATAATGGATTTCCTCATTTTATATTAGATATCAGAGAGGAGTTTGGAGACTTTGTAATAGAGAATTTCGTAGACGAATATCTTGCTGGTCGTACGCCAAACCCTTGTGTGATGTGCAACACACACATCAAATGGCGTGCATTGCTGAAGCGTGCCAATGCTTTGGGATGTCAGTGGATTGCAACAGGTCATTATGCTGAAGTAAGGCAGCACACCAATGGTCGCTATGTAATCAGTAAGGGATTGGATGAAACTAAAGACCAGAGTTATGTGCTATGGGGTCTGGATCAGGAGTTGTTGAGCCGTACCATTATGCCATTAGGGAAATATAGAAAGTCTGAAATAAGGCAGATGGCATTTGATATGGGCTATCCCGAACTGGCAAAGAAAAGTGAGAGTTACGAGATATGCTTTGTGCCAGACAATGACTACCGTGGGTTCTTGAAGCGCAGGGTTGATGGCTTGGAAGAAAGGGTAGATGGCGGTTGGTTTGTAGATAAAACAGGGAAGAAGTTAGGAAAGCACAAAGGCTATCCATTTTATACTATTGGTCAGCGTAAGGGCTTGGAAATTGCTTTGGGTAAACCGGCTTATGTCACTAGTATTGACCCCGAAACTAATACGGTGGTATTAGGTGAAGAAGCTGATTTGAATAGGGGAGAAGTAGAAGTAATTAAGATAAACTGGGTAAAGTATGACGGAATAACCGATGGAATGGAAGCATTTACTAAAATACGCTACAAAGACAAAGGTGCACTGAGTAATATGTACACTAACGACAATGGGTTGAGCATTCGTTTTTATGAACCTGTAAAAGGAATTGCGCCCGGACAGAGTGCTGTATTCTACGAAGGCAACGATGTAATTGGTGGCGGAATCATACAGAAATCAATTTTGTAATAACTAATAACAGATAACTTATAGTGCATAATTATACCTAACCTTTTTATTTTAATATTTGCAGTATGAAGTATCTATTTGTTGTTTTGTTAGTGTCTTTCTCTTTTGTTGCTTGTAAAAAGCAAACCGAATCAATTGCTTTAGATGATATAAGTACACTATATCCACTGAAGGTTGGTAGCGTATTCATCTATCGTATGGATAGCACCAGTGCTACATTAGGAACCTTAGTTACCAATCATTATCTCGCCAAGGATTCTGTTTCAAAGACGTTTCTAGATAATCAGGGGCGTACTTCCTTTTTGGTTTTGCGATACCTTACAGATACTTCAGGCATTCAGCCTTATCAGTATAATCTGAGTTACTATGTAACTTATGAAAGAAATAGGATAGAGTTATTGGATGGTAACAATCGCCGTTTTATTAATCTGGTAAACCCTGTTTCAATAAATACTACCTGGAGTGGGAATAGTTATGTAAACCCTGTTAAAATATCTGATAACACTTCTTATGCAGGTTGGACTTATCAATACACTTCAACGGCTCAGCCTTATACAGTTATTAAGGGCACTTTCGATAGTGCCTATACTGTATTTCAGGCGGCGGATAGCTCTGGCATATTTGATCCCAATAATATCTCATTCAAAACATACTCCAAGGAAGTTTATGCAAAAGGGGTAGGCTTGATTTATAAAGAAATGACCGACTATTTCTATCAAACAACTCCATCTCCGGCGTTTGAAGATGGCAGTTTCGGAATAAAACTCAACCTGGTAAGCTACAAACAGTAATATTTTAATCTGAAACCAGGTCTGTTCCTATCTTATCTTTTATGTTCTGCTTAGACGCTTCGTCTCTGTTCTGGCTGAGTTTGAAGACGTGTTGTATAGCTGTTATTTCAATCTCTATTCCTACAATAGCTTTCATATTGTCTCTTACATAGTCCTTACTCAAATGTTTTACTGCTGCAGGACTGTCTTCATCCTTTTCAAAATGATTTGTTAGTTCTACCAGTAAGTCGTATAAACCATCACTTTCCATGAAATGAATAATTCCCTTCGCGTGTACAGATTTGTAGTTCCAGGTACTTGCAACTTGTGGGTTAACGTACCAACTTGCACTTACATAAGCATGGTTACCAGTGAAAATAGCCAGTACATTGGGGTTTTGCTCAAAGGCAAGCGTGTGATCTTGCTTACGCATCAGGTGACCTTGCAGGTATAGTTTACCTTTTTTTTCTTTAATTAGTATTGGAATTTGTGTAGCAACGGGTTGTTGATTGGCATCAACACCTATCAAGGTTATGAAGGGATTTTCTTTCATAAAAGAAATAACATCGGAGGGATTGTTCGCCTTGAAATATGGTATGTTGTACATAGATGCGTGTTAGATTGGCTCAAAAGTATCTTTTACAATTGAAAATAGAGAAGTGCTGAAATAAAAAAGGAGCCAGGATGAATATCCAGCTCCGTTTTAAATCCAATATCCTATGAAAAACCAATGCGAATATATTAGTGTAAAATAG
>CANGFK010000163.1 GCA_947452925.1 Chitinophagaceae bacterium
ATAAATTGACGATGTGAAATATGAAGTATGAAGTATTAAACAAGCATTATAAGTTTTAAATTACAGGATTATTGCCTTATTTTGTTTCTCATATTTCATACTTCATATTTCCTACAAACCATACTTATCGACTAGATAAATTAAGGCAGTAATATTTACTGCCCCCAACAACAACTCCCGGCGGTTTACATTCTCAAATACATCTGCACGGGAATGGTGCAGGTCAAAATAGCGCTGACTATCTGGGTTCAATTCAGCAACTGGTGTTTTGAATGCATCTTGTAAGGGTTCTGTATCAGCTCCGCCGCCACCTACAACAAACCGACTTCCTCCATAAGGTTCAAAAAGTACTTTCCATGCATTCAGCTTATTCCAGGCGGAAGGAGGAACTGCAAAACTAAATCCACGAGGGGTGAATCCGCCTGCATCACTTTCCAGAGCAAAGAGGTGTTTCTCTCCTTTTGCCTTCGCTTCATCCGCATACTTCTGTGCGCCTCTGCCACTCTTTTCTTCATCGGCGAATAACACAAAACGGATAGTCCGTTTAGGCTTATACCCCAACGCATTCAGCACGCGCAACACTTCCATCGTATGCACTACGCCTGCACCATCATCGTTGGCCCCTTCATTCACATCCCAACTATCCAAATGACCACCAACAGTAATTATCTCGTCTGGAAACTCATTTCCTTTTAGTTCTGCAATCACATTGGCGGCAGGAACATCCGGCATTTTCTTTCCATGCGTATTGATATTTACTTTTACAGAAGTAGACAACTGACATATTTTCCATAGTTTGTCAGCATCCTGCAACCCTATTGCCACCGCCGGAATCTTAGGAAAGGAATCATTGTATTCCATATCACCCGTGTGGGGGTTATTGTCTGTGGACTCACTCATTGAACGAACTATCATACCTACTGCGCCATACTTTGCAGCGCGGCTTGCACCACCGCCCCTGTATCGTACCGCATCTGCGTAGGAAGTAAACGTATTGATGTTGGTAGGATTAAAATGGTAGTTATAAAACACAATCTTTCCTTTTATGTGGTCTTTATATTTCTCCAATTGATCAAAATCGTTTATCGCAAATACCTCTGCGGTAATCCCTTTTTCAGTAGGCGTCCCAATTGAGTTTCCCAATGCGAGGGCATCCAATGGTTTCAGTGTGGGCTTGTTGTTCAACGCCACCACTGCCACTTTATCGTTCTTGCCATTGCGCACCCAACGAGGAACCATACACGGTTGTAGGTACACTTTGTTGGCACCGAGGGTACCCATTGCCTTTTTACCCCACTGAATAGCCTTTGCAAATTCGGGAGAACCACCCAAACGACCGCCTACATTCTTGGTAAGGTCGCGCAGCAATTCGTAGGCACAACCATTTTGAAACACATCATCACTTATCTTCTTGATGAAGATTGAATCCTCATTTGTTTGAGCCCATCCCAATGCGGGCATCAGAACCAATAGTGCTAATAACTTTTTCATAGGGCTAAAAGTAATGGGAAAAAGAGATTTCAAGAAGACAAAATGTGCTGACACCTTAATAAAAGCAGGCAGAGGGCAGAAAAAGTTTATCTTTTGCCTGCTACTATGCAACTATTTAAGCGCAGTCAAACTTCACAAACCAAACCACTAAGCAAAATCAATGTCTACTAAATGAACCTTCAGGAAGCATTTACTTCTCAACTGCTCGCTGCAGTCGATCGTTAATAGTCTTCCCAAGCCCTTCATCGGGCAAACGCTCGGCAATAATGATATCGAGATTTAGTTTGTCTAACCGATGCAGTGCTGCATATAAATTCTTTGCTGCTTCGGCCATATCTCCTTCTGCAGAAAGAACCTCTTTGTGGAATGATGCATTATCTTCAATAGCATCTTTAAACAGCAATAGTCCTATCTTTTTGTTTGGGTATTGTTTAATAAATTCAGCTACATCATCTGTCAAATAAGTATTGGTATTGGGCGAATAATGCCTTGAAAGCATACCCGGCGCTGCTGGATCTTCATCATTCTTTGAATGGATAAGCACTTTCCCAACAACCGCTTCTACCTCCTCTACCGAAATAGCCCCAAGTCTGTATAAAACCGGCAGGTTATTTTCAAACCCGATAATGGTAGATTCAACCCCATTATTACATTCTCCGCCATCTAAAACGACTTCAAGATCCTCTTGAAAATAGTTGTAAACGTGTGCCGCACTAGTAGGACTAATTGACCCAAAAGGATTAGCACTAGGTGCTGCTAAAGGGAAATCTAATTGTTCTAACAGGCTTAAAGTAAGCGGATGATTGGGCATCCTTACTGCAACAGTAGGTTTGCCAGCTGTAACTAAGTCCGGGATGTTAGACTTCTTATTTAAAAGTAAAGTGAGGGGACCAGGCCAGAACTTTGTTGCCAACAGCAATGCAGCTTCAGGGATAGCAGAAGCAACATCCATAATAGAGTCTGCCGACTTTATATGAACTATCAAAGGATTGAAATGGGGCCTTTTCTTTAGAGCAAATATTTTCTCTACTGCCGATTCATTAAATGCATTACCAGCCAACCCATAAACTGTTTCTGTAGGGATAGCGATAATTCCATTATTGCAAAGCACTTGTTTTGCAAGATCTATACTAGTTGTTATCAAAGTGTAGTATTTTAGAGATGCCTACTTGGGTGTATAAAAGCCAAATATATGTTCCAAGCTCCAACTAGGCTCAAACTCACTCAGAATAGACAGGAATGCAGTGCTGAACTTGATTGGATACACTCTATTTTGTTACCCTTTTTCCCTTAAAAACGTGCTTGTTTGTCCTTTATTCGTTATTGCGGACGCTTTAGTGTTACTCTCGTGTCCTTTAGTCGAACCCTTTATTGTTACTCTCGGGAGCTTTTATGCTTCTCTCGGAAGAAAGGGTTTAGTAATTAGTTGTTAGAGATTGATGGTTGGTGATGGTAAATATAAAAACAAACCTACTTATATCTATTCACCCTTTAGTAACACTCATTTATCATAACGTCATAAACTAAACTATGCTTCAGTTAATGTTGTTATCCTAGAAATTAAAATCTTCAGGTTCGCCTGCTATCCTTCTACCTTCTAATATTTTGGCTCTTCTTGATTTTTGAATTATAACTGAAAAGTCATCTGCCTTTTTTTCAAAGGAGATCCCATTTTCCACAGACATGCAATACTGTTCGTAAGCAGGTGATATTGCGTCTTTTCTTTCTTGAATCTGATATTTTTTCAATGTCTCTTGCAAACCTTCAGCCCAATTATCGTTTGCCTCTACTGACCGTATTTTACCATCAACCGATAAATCTCTTACAATTTCATCCACCATTGCATAATCATACTTGTCCTCATCCTCATCTTCACCTTTATTCTTTTCTCCACCCACATTCTTAAACTCTCTTTCAGTCTTTTTATCTTCAAACTCGTGTACAAACCATGATAAGTAACCAGAACTATAATAATTTATTTGTGGCTTCATCACCGGCACCTCTTTTATTGGTTTGGCTGTGGCAATAGTTTTCTTTTTACTCACCTTTTTACCTTTTTCGGGCGTTGTTTCTACTGTGTCTGTTTTATTTTCTGCAAGTCTTATATAATGCTGTTCTTTCTCTCCACGTATGTCTGGCAAGATCAAATATTTAGAATTCCCTGTACATAAGTCATAGTAGTAATACCACTCTGGAAAGCCTATAAACAAAAAAGGTTCTCCTTCATAAGCCTTTTTAAAAGCAAAATAAAATTGCCACATACTATCAGGCAAGCCAGATTGAATCCCATGAAATTCATCATTGTTAAGAAAAATAATAAACATATCCAGCTCAGCCTCCGAAACAGGGGGAATCAGTTTACAATTCAAAATATCTGCTCCTATAATGCCGAAGTCGTCAGTCGTTACTACCCCATCCAATGTTATCAGTTCGGCACGCCATTGACATTGCAGATCAAATAACTTCTTTTGCTGTATTTGCTTCAAACATTCAAATGCTGCGTTAGAAAACTCCATATCCTGCATCTCTTGTATTTTTATTTGTGAAGGCCCCCATTCCAACACATTTATCTTCTCTTTGGCATACTGCTTCAAAAAGGCCTCTACACTTTCTGGATTATAATCTTTGTAGTAGTCCCATATCTTTTTATTACTCAGAAGTGACTGATAAATTTCTTCATACAACTTTTCTTGCTGCACAGCCTTTTCGCCTTCTGTCACGTATTTATTTACTGGTATGTTGTCCATCGTTATGTTTTTAAAAATTAAAGTCTTCTGGTTCTCCATGCAATCTTCTGCCCTTCAATATCCTGTTTGCCATTTGATCTCTCATTCCATCATAAGTATCACTATCTCTCTCCCAATCTTCAAATCCATCCTTGATGGGTTTAAAAATCAGGTACTCTTCATACACATCCCACATAAGCAGTATGGCTGTATCCCTATGGTATTTTTCGCAGGCAATCCTCACCCCCTCCCGCCAATCATCGTTACTTTCTATCGGTATTATTTCTGCCGCATTGCTTAGGTGAACATCTCCATATCTATCTCTTCAGCAAAACGGTTTTGTGCCGTTTGGGCTTCATGAGCCCTATAGAGGTGCTTAAATTCGCTATCTTCAAAAAGGCGGACAAAGTTTTCTTTCTCGTCATAAAAGTCTAAATAAGGGGCATGTACAATGTTTGGGTCTATTGGGTATTTCATTCTCTGCTCCTCATAAGCATGGAGTTCATATTTATTTTCTTTGTTGATTCTTGTACCTGGTTTCAATTTATAATATTCGGTATCATAGCATTTGTCATAATATTTAAACCAACTACCATACGAAATTTCCTCATCCACATCACCATCCCACCTGTCTGCACCTTTTACTTCCTCGGTTTCTAAAAAATTATCGGGTGATAAATGGATGTAACTATCCGAAATAGAAAAATCATACCCAACCTCATTCAAGAAGTCTATATAGCACTCCACTTCATGTTTTTCTATGGGTGGCAGGTAAGGACAGCTGAAAGGCCTGGCAATCCACTGATACCAATCCCAGCGAATCTCAATACCTTCAAAAGTCACTTCTTCACTCACCCAGCTGGCAATGGCATGGAAAAGCTTTTTCAACTGAATATTTTTCAATGAATCCACACAATATTCGTGAAACCGACCATCCAACTTTGCCTTAAATTCGGTTAGGTTATATTCAGCAAAACGCCAGGAAACCTTTCGGTGGGCATAATATTCTTTAAATTCTTTAACCGATTTTTCATCAAAGTCTTTAAAATAGTTCTGCAACCTTTCATCGGTATTCAGCACATGGTACACCTCCTTAAAGTAGGCGTCTTTGTTTACAGCATCTATGGCATTTTTTTGAAGTCTTGCTCTCAAATAATCATTCTCATCGTTACTCATTGTATAAATGTACCCCTTATTACACCAAAGTATTTTTTATTATTTAGAGAACGATTATTCAATGGCTTAGTGCAGGCATAATTTACTGGTTTGTATGTGCTTTGCAATCAGCAAACCCACCTCCTGACTTCTCCGAGGAGGAGAAATGGGTATACTTATTTTAGGACAAGTCAAGTTTATAAAATACTAAATTTGTTGGCTTATTGCTGCAAAAAAATTAAGCGGGCACCTTACTCTTCTTATAATTTTTAATTAGCAACCTCACTTGCTAGCGTTTCAAGATGTCTTTTTTACAGCATACTCCGGTCTGATTACCCAACTAAAATTATTTTCCTTTCTTAATACCAGAAAAATGAAGAAAAAGATGGTAAGCATAGTTACGATAAGGTAGGGTATCCAAATGGGTAATACATTTTTAAGATTGATTAATAATCCATCATTTGCAAACTTGCCAAAACCAATCAATGAGGGTATCCTGAACCAATAATAGCAAGAAACCGCAGAAGCTGCAAATATGCGCGTGAGTAGTCTTCTCTTTTCTTTTGTGAGCAGGCTGTTTATAATCAGATATGCAGATAGTGTCACTACAAATCCAATAAAGGGGAATTTATATACACTAAGTAAAGACTTAATTGTGGTGGCAGCAACCTCGTCAGGCACATGAAACCACCCCCAAATAAAACCCGGAAAGCCGCCTATAATAAGCATTGCACTTATTCTATGAAAGATTGTTTTTTCTGTAAGTGAAGGATGCATGTTTGGGGTAGAATCTGGGCAAGGAATCACACAGTTTTCGCATTGTTTGCAGTGTGCATTGGGCACTGAAAATAACACATTGCCTCCATAAAGTTTTTCAACCGGATGAATAGGGCAAAGTCCAGAACACCATACACTTTTCCATTCATAAATGAGCCCTGCACAAAAACCTATTACTGCCATTATAATTATTAATGCTGCCGTAGCAGGCCCATTAGTATTGAATATTGCGTGACGCAATGGGACAATTAAGTATAAAGCACACACACCAATCAGGTTTAGTTTGCCAGATTGTGTCTGTGATAACCTTTTCTTTTGGGAAAGTCCAAAATGGCGGGGCAATAAGTTTGTTGTTGCAAGCGGGCATATGTTCCGCCACACTCCAAGAGCTACGACTATCAAAAGGGGTGCAATGGGGATAAGGATATTCCATAAAAGCAATGTTCCTATTGGGGGAAAGAAAATGAGGCAAATCAAAATGCAAACACCTACCAACCAAAAAAGAAATTGAATCATACGCCAAACAGGTAATGCGTTTTTTGATGATTGATTGCCAGGCTTGAAGTTATAGTTAACCGTTGACATAAGGTATGCTTTTAGAAGTTAGTGATTAGTTTGTCTCAAAATTAAAATTGCTAAGCTTATCTAGATAGACAATCTGAAAAGTGGAGGTTTAAATAGAGCAGAAAAAAGCTTTTTTTAAAAAAATGTTTTATAGAGAAAGATACTATTTAACTCTTAGTAAAAAGGGAATTAGTTGTTTTCTACGGCTGCCTAAGATTGATTTAATTGGTTCATGGGGACAGTAAACTGGGCATAGCTTATACCAAAAATTGATGAAAACAAGAACAGTCAACCACCTTAGAGGGTTGTTGACCGTTCTATTCATCTACAACAATCAGCCTAAATCTATTTGAGGTTTAGCAACAGCTAGTACATGACAGGAGTCGTGCCTAGGCTTCGAGACATTCATGAACTAGATGTGCTAATATCTAGTCTGATATGCCAATTTTTTTGGAGGCTTGATTCGTTTTCTCCATCTTCAAAACTGATAATGATGAAAAAGGCAGGTTATCAGGTATATTAATCACAATACCATTTCCTAAACTCTGTTTATAGGAAACAGGTTCTTCCCCTTTTGGCGTTAGTAAGGTAATCTTGCCAATAGTCTTAGGGTCAATGTGCATTAAAAGTTGCTTCTCATTTGAATGCTTTATGAAGATGAAAATATGACTCTTATTTTGAGTTAAATAAGTATTATAAATTTTATTTGAAACAGGTTTAGTATTGTAAATAGCTACTGAATTTACGGTCATCCAT
>CANGFK010000164.1 GCA_947452925.1 Chitinophagaceae bacterium
AACTGCGTTAAATTTTTCGCCTTAGGCGTTGGACTATGGCTGCAAAATTTGCCTTGTTCCAATTAAATAAACACTCATAAGTAATTCTTAACAATTAACTCAAACAGCTTCTCACTTGTACTATTCTTTGTGGTACTCAATCAATCCATCCATCGGGCTTTGCATGATGGTGCCCAATTCTAGTTCATAGGTATGACATAACTCTTGAAGCACATCTTTAAACCCAAAAGCAATGCTTCCTGTGAAGTTGATGGGCATCTTCCAAGTCTCTTCATATTTATAAAGATGGTTGAAAAAGAAATCATTCAATCCATCCTCAATAATATTTTCAATCATATAATGTCCTCTGTTTTCTGCCAGAAAAAAGGCATAACTAGCCAGGTATCTGTTTGCCAGAGGCTTTTTGTAGACACTATTCAGTATCTCATCTTTGGTCACATCAAATTGCTTGTTGAACCGATACATCAGGTCTTCATCGAAGGTATTGTACAGATAATACTGAATTACTTTCTTACCCAGATAAGACCCGCTTCCTTCATCTCCCAAAATATATCCTAGTCCCGGACTGTTTTTTACAATTTTCTTTCCATTATAATAGCAGGAGTTTGCGCCTGTTCCCAATATGCAGGCAATGCCTTTTTCCCTGCCACACAATGCCCTTGCTGCTCCCAAAAGGTCGTCTTCCAGCATTATTTCTACACCAGAAAAGACTTGTTTCAAAGCTAGACGCACCACTTTTTCGTTGGCCGGATTGGTTAGGCCCGTCCCATAAAAATACAACTCTTCTACCTCCACATTTTTAAGTTCGGGTATCAATTCATTTTCCAGAATCGCCACAATGTCTTCTCGTTTCACAAAATAGGGGCTGATACCTTGGGTATTAATTATCTTTTTTTTGCCATTAGACAGCAGACACCATTCGCACTTTGTAGAACCACTATCCGCAATTAATTGTACTGCCATAAGTTTTTATTTAATTAATTATTACTCCCTACTCCCGTTGGTATTTAAGGAATAAATATAGTATTTGTTGCTAAATTCTTAGTTATTAATATTATATATCCCCATATCCTAGACCTAGGATGTGATAAAAGTGTTCTAGGATACGACATCCGAGACCTCGGATGCAACAAAAGGTATCTAGGATACGGCATCCGAGATCTCGGTTACGACATCCGAGGTCTCGGATGCGACGAAAGTGTTCTCGGATATGACATCCGAGACCTCGGATGCAACAAAAGGTGTCTCGGATACGGCATCCGAGACCTCGAAAATGATATAAGTTACCTCCCAAACGTCTTTTCCTTCTAGCTAGATACCTATTGTCAATGCCCGATTACAGATATATTTGCCGCCTTTAACACAGGTACGAATAAGCATTACTATGGCTAATAAAAAATTACAAGTTTGGTTGCCCCTTCTTCTCTCAGCGCTGATGGTTGTGGGGATGGTGATTGGTTATCAGCTGCACGATAAAACAAATAGTGCCCTGTTTATGGGAAGTGGCAAAAAGAATTCGGTACAAGAGGTGTTGGACCTGATAAAAGAAAGATATGTTGACCCCGAAAAGACGGATAGCATCAGTCAGTTGGTGATTGACAACCTGCTTTCGCACCTCGACCCCCATTCTGCTTATATCCCTTCCAAATATCTAACAGACTTCAACGATGACCTGATGGGTAACTTTCAAGGAATTGGCGTGGAGTATCAACTGTTTAATGATACGGTGAATGTGATGAATGTGGTAAAAGATGGGCCGGGCGAAAAAGCAGGTCTGCAAGTGGGAGATATGTTGTTGAAGGCAAATGATAGCATCAGCCTTACAGCAAAACGAATTAACCCAGAGGAAATCAGAAAAACCTTGCGAGGCCCCGCAGGTTCTTCGGTTAAAATAACCCTTTTGCGTGAGGGAAAACTGCAAAATATCACCATCATCAGAGGCAATATTCCTGTACCTACAGTGGATGCAGCGTACATTATTGCCCCACAAACGGGCTATATCAAACTAAATAAATTTGGGGACAGAACCTACGAAGAGTTTATGCAGAACTTGGAGAAACTACAGAAACAAGGGATGAAAAAACTAATTTTAGATTTGAGAGGCAATCCTGGTGGCTTGGTAACCGAAGCCACAGCAATAGCAGATGAGTTTTTGGATGAAGACAAAATGATTGTTTATACCGAAGGAAATGAGTCGCCACGGATGGAATATAAAAGCAAGAAAGAAGGACTTTTTGAGAAAGGAACATTGGCAGTATTGATTGATGAAACATCGGCAAGTGCCAGCGAAATACTGAGTGGCGCACTACAAGATTGGGATAGGGCAGTAATTATTGGGAGAAGAAGTTTTGGGAAGGGATTGGTGCAGCAACAGTTTCAACTGAGTGATGGGAGCGCCGTAAGACTTACGGTGGCCAGGTATTTTACGCCGTTAGGAAGGAATATTCAAAAGCCCTACAGCAACAAAAGCAGAAAAGATTATGATGCCGAATTGATGAACAGGTACCATGATGGCGAAATGCTGAAAGAAGATAGCAGCACCGTAAAAGGAAAGGCGTACAAAACACCCGGCGGACATACGGTTTATGGTGGAGGAGGCATTACGCCAGACATCTTCGTACCAATTGATACTACCAAATCTACAGTTGCTTATACCCGGTTTTATTTCAGGAATACGCTACATAGTTTTGTTTACAAATACTATTTAGCCAACAAAGCCAAGTTTAAGAAAATAAGCACTGTTGCACAGTTAGAACAACAATTTAAGCCCGGCGAAGAAGAATGGAAGGCATTGAAGGCTCTTGCTTTGCAAAAAGATGGAATAGATTTATCGGGGGTAACACCTGATGAAAAAGCAAATATCTTCCTTAGGATACAAGCCTTGATGGCAAGACAGATAGCCCAAACAGAAGGTTATTACGAAGTAGAAAACAATACGGATAGTACGGTGAAGAAGGCACTGGAGATACTGAAATAAATATGAGATATGAAGTATGAAATATGGAGAATACAATTGCTGCCTATTTCATACTTCATAACTCATATTTCATATTTCTAAAAAACTATGTTTCCGTCTTTCATGTGAATAATCCGGTCGCTCATTGCGGCTAGTTCTTCGTTGTGGGTAACGATGAGAAAGGTTTGCTGGAGGGTATCCCTCAGTTCTACAAACAAATGATGTAGTCCTTCAGCATTGGTACTATCCAGGTTTCCGGTAGGCTCATCTGCAAATACAATACTTGGATTATTAATCAAAGCCCTTGCAACAGCAACACGTTGTTGTTCGCCACCGCTCAACTGATCGGGTTTATTGTCTAGACGTTGACCTAAACCAAATAAATCTAATAACCTTGCTGCCTCATCCTTTACCTTTTTCTTGCTAGTACCAGCAATCCAACCGGGGATACAAACATTTTCGATAGCACTGAATTCGGGTAAGAGGTGATGAAACTGGAAAACGAAGCCTATATTTTTATTTCTGAAGTTTGCTAATTTTCTTCCTTTCAACAGGTGTACTGGTTCGTTATTTATGAAGATGGTACCAGCATCAGGGGTATCCAATGAGCCAAGGATGTGTAGCAAGGTGCTTTTTCCTGCGCCAGAACTTCCTACGATAGATACTATTTCTCCTTTTTCTACATTTAAGTCAACCCCTTTCAAAACTGCCAAGGGGCCATAATTCTTTTTGATACCTTTTGCCTGTAACATTTTACAAACTTACTGTTGAGCGGTAAACATAGTGCATAAAATAATTTGATTCATTAATGCCATTTTGAAATAATCGTTATCTGTGTTCAAATAATTGCAATCTATGTTGGGATAAATGCATACTGTGTTTGGTTTATTGAGTAATGTGTTGGGTTTATTGAGTACTGTGTTGGGTTTATCGACTAGTGTGTTAACATTATTGAGTACTATATCGGACATTTCGTCAACCATTTTGGACTTTCTGTCTACTGTGTTGGCATTTCGGAGTACTATTTGAAATAAAGCATATCCTACATTAAACTGTCTTTCTTTTGTGTTGATTTTGTCGTTTTAAAACTAAGTTTGGTAATTTGATTTATACATTTACATTTGCGCAAATTTTACAGCTATGTTTTGGACCTTAGAATTAGCCAGTTATTTAGAAGAAGCTCCTTGGCCAGCTACGAGAGATGAATTGATTGACTACTCCATCAGAAGTGGTGCTCCATTGGAGGTAATAGAAAACCTGCAAGAATTGGAAGATGAAGGCGAAATCTATGAAAGTATAGAAGATATTTGGCCAGACTATCCGAGTCAGGAAGACTTTATGTTTAATGAAGACGAATACTAGGTAGAATAACCTTTTTGATAGAAAAGAGAGGCAGCACAAAGAGGTTGTCTCTCTTTTGCTTTTGAAGGAGATTCTGAATGGGGATGCAAGTTTCAGGTTATAAGTTACTCCTGTAAGTAAAAACAAATGTCCAGATTATGTACAATACACTACTTACGGACCTATCAGATGGAATTTTGGTTGTTACCATCAATCGCCCCGAAAAGCTGAATGCACTCAACAAAGAAGTCTTTGCTGAATTGAACTTAGTACTAGACGAGATTGTAAACAATTCTGATATTCAATCTGTAATTATCACAGGAAGTGGCGTAAAAGCGTTTGTGGCAGGTGCAGATATAGCAGAATTTGTAGGGCTTAGTGCTGAAGAAGGGATAGTTGTTGCTAAGCATGGACAAGGTACCTTTTTCAGGATAGCAAACGCGCCAAAACCAATTATTGCTTGTGTGAATGGCTTTGCATTGGGAGGAGGTTGCGAATTGGCGATGAGTTGTCATTTCAGAATTGCCTCTGATAATGCGAAGTTTGGTCAGCCAGAAATAAATCTGGGTTTGATTCCTGGCTTTGGGGGCACACAAAGATTGGCACAACTGATAGGAAAGGGCAAAGCAATGGAACTGATTTTGACCGGGAATATGATTGATGCAGCTACCGCTTTACAATATGGGCTAGTGAATCATATTGTTTCTCTAGAAAATCTGCTGGAAAAGGCAAAGGAATTGTTGAAAGTAGTAAATGCTAAAGCACCGTTTGCAATTGAGGCAGCTATTAAAGCTGTAAATGCGTCTTTAGATTATAGCAAAAAAGGGTTTGAGATAGAGTTGGAAGCTTTTGGAGCGTGTTTCAGTACCGCAGACTCTAAAGAAGGAATACAAGCTTTTCTAGAGAAAAGAAAGCCCGTTTTTAACCGACAGTTTGAGTCCTAAATGAGAAACCGCAGATATTAATACTAACCTAGATTCGCGGTTTAAGTTTTCATTTATTTGAGAGACCTATTCTGACTTTTTGTCCGACAGGATTACGATATATGAAAAATTAGACCCATGAAATGAGTTGTTTTTTAAAATCTGAAACCCTTTGCACTAAGTTTGTGTTTAAATTATTAAATAAAGCAAAAAGATAATGTTGAAGTTTCCTATTTACTTAGATAACAATGCTACAACCCCAATGGATCCAAGGGTTTTAGAGACGATGATTCCTTATTTTACAGAACACTTTGGAAACGCAGCAAGCCGTAACCATCCTTTTGGTTGGGAAGCAGAAGAAGCAGTTGACTATGCAAGAGAACAAGTGGCCAAATTGGTTGGCGCAGATCCAAAAGAAATAATCTTTACAAGTGGTGCTACAGAAGGGGACAACCTAGCTATAAAGGGCGTATATGAAATGTATGCAAGCAAAGGAAATCACATCATTACTGCAACTACAGAACATAAGGCAGTTTTGGATACCTGTAAGCACATAGAAAAATCAGGCGGAGAGGTTACTTACTTACAAGTTAAAGAAGACGGTCTAATAGATTTAGCAGAATTAGAAGCTGCAATCAGACCAACTACTATATTGGTAGCTATTATGTATGCCAATAATGAAATTGGTGTTGTTCAGCCTGTTAAAGAAATCAGTGCTATTGCCAAGAAACACGGTGTTCTTTTCTTTACTGATGCAGTTCAAGCGGTAGGCAAAATTCCTGTTGATGTTCTTAAAGACGGCATTGATCTGATGGCATTTACCGCACATAAAATGTATGGCCCTAAAGGAATAGGAGCTTTATATGTTCGTCGTAAAAACCCACGTGTAAAAGTTACTGCACAGATGGATGGCGGTGGTCACGAAAGGGGAATGCGTAGTGGCACGTTGAATGTTCCGGGTATTGTTGGCTTTGGTAAAGCATGTGAATTAGCACGTTTGGAAATGGCGGATGATGCTGCAAGATTGAGCAAATTGAGAGATAAGCTTGAAAATGCTTTGTTACAAATAGAAGAGGCTTATGTGAATGGCAATCGTGAACATCGCCTGCCACATGTAGCGAATATTTCCTTCAAGCATGTAGAGGGAGAAGGTTTGTTGATGGGCTTCAACAAGAATATAGCCTTGAGTTCGGGTTCTGCTTGTACATCTGCTTCTCTGGAACCTAGCTATGTATTGAAAGCATTAGGTTTGGGTGATGACTTGGCTCATAGTTCTTTGCGTTTTGGTTTAGGACGTTTTACAACAGAAGAACAAATTGATTATACTATTGAACAAATTAGCAATACAGTTCACAAACTAAGAGATATGAGTCCACTTTGGGAAATGTACAAGGAAGGAATTGACTTGAATAGTATTGAGTGGGCGCATCACTAGGAGGTAATAAGTATTAAGTATTACGTTAGCAAATCATTTTAGAATAATTACAATTTAATAACAAATATCATGGCATACTCAGAAAAAGTAATCGATCATTACAGTAACCCAAAAAACGTGGGTACACTCGATAAAGGAAGCAAAAGTGTGGGCACAGGATTGGTAGGTGCTCCAGAATGTGGCGATGTAATGCGCCTTCAAATTCAGGTTGATGATGCAACAGGTGTTATCACTGATGCTAAATTTAAAACCTTTGGTTGTGGTTCGGCTATTGCATCTTCTTCATTGGCTACTGAATGGTTGAAGGGCAAGACCGTAGATCAAGCAATGACTATTGACAATATGGATTTGGTAGAAGAATTAAATCTCCCTCCAGTTAAGATTCACTGTTCAGTTTTGGCAGAAGATGCTATCAAGGCTGCAATCAATGATTACAGAGTGAAGAATGGTTTGGAAGAGTTAGTTTTTGAAGAGAAGGGAGTTCATTAATGCTATTTTGAATTTTATGTTTTGAATTTTAAATTAGGAAAAATTTTGTTCTTAATTCAAAATATAGAATCCAAAATTTAAAATAATTTTGTTATGGTGGCAACAGATAATGCAATTTATGTAAGCGATAAAGCAAAAGCCAAGGTTGTGAAACTGATGGAAGATGCTGGAATTGCTGGCGACACAAGCTATTTCTTACGCGTGGGTGTTGTAGGTGGAGGTTGTAGCGGATTGAGCTACAAATTGGATTTTGATAATGAAACCAAACCGATGGATCAGGTTTTTGAAGATAATGGGGTGAA
>CANGFK010000165.1 GCA_947452925.1 Chitinophagaceae bacterium
CCTGTTTACTCAATTTAGATTCTTTCTTTTCTAAAGTTAAATATTTACACAAATTAACAGTCCTCACAGCAAACAAAAAACTTTTATCTCTGATATTATTCTCTTTCATAAAAACCTTTTTTGCACTAACCACTAACCACTAATCACTGACAACTATTTATTGTGGAATCTCATCCGCATTCAATGTATATTCTATTGCATCTTCTACCACATATACGCCTTGTGGATAGTATTTATTTAGTTGTTGCCTAAACTTCTCTGCATCCTCCTTCTTCAAAAAGTTGCCAATACGCACTTTAAAATAAGGTGAATGATAAGTGAGGTAAGCCTTCTGATCAGTAAATTTTGCAAGCACATCACTCTTTATCTTATTTGCATCATCCCTGTTAGTCGTACTAAGCAGTTGAATACGATAGCCTTTGTAGAGTCCGGAACTTGTCATCATTCCAGTTCTTTTATTTATCTCCGCTTGCTTCTGAGTTAGTACATCAAATCTAGGATCTTTACTGACAATGATAGTATCATTCGCCAACAAGTAGTTTGATATGAGTATACAAAGAATGAGTATTATACTAATTTTCATCTGCGTAATTTTATTGATGCAAAGTAAAGTAGTAATTAGATAGTAGATATTAGTTTTTAGGTATTAGTTGTTAATAAAAACCAACTCATAACTCATAACTCATAACTACTATCTACTATCTACTATCTACTATCTACTATCTACTATCTTGCCCCCATCTTCACTACAAACTTATTGTCCTTTCCAACAAGTATTCTTATTTCTTTGCTTTGTTCTACAAAACCATCCAATTTAAAGGTAGCAATAGCTTTCCCGCGTTTTACTCTGGCATAATTCATCACACCGAGTTTGTTACTAACAGGTAACTGTTTTGAATTGGATAAAGTACCAACTACCTTTTCCAACTTTTTGCCCGAATTAGCATCAATAATCGTAATAGACACGTTTGTATGCAACACTTTTACGGTTGGTGTCTTGCAGTTTTCCAATACGCCTTCAAAAAATTCAACCTGTGTTTCCTTAAAATTCTTCACTAGCGTCTTTATGATATTTATATCTGTCGATGTCAATTTCAGCTCCTTCTTAAATTGAGCCGTAATCGTTTTCGACGTCTTATTCACATTCGTGCTAATACTGGTAAATGAGTTATATTTATCAATCTTAGTCTGAAAATCCACCAATTGTTCTGCCGTCACATAATCGGCTGTTATCTGTATCAGGTTCGCCCCCATCACATTCTTTGCAAGCTGTAACCTACTGGAAGTCAATGCGTCAGCAACATCAAAATAATATTTTTTAGTACTGTGCAGCATATTATATAGCGTCTTATTGTCCAGTTCCAGCATTCTTATTTGTGCATTACCACACAGTTTACTCGCCAATTCGCAGACCACTTTTTTCGCATCCACCTTGTCAGCACTATAGCCAGTGTTGTCAGCTTCCATATCAGTCGAACTTTTAAAAGCAG
Organism: Chitinophagaceae bacterium; assembly: GCA_947452925.1. Lineage (GTDB taxonomy): Bacteria > Bacteroidota > Bacteroidia > Chitinophagales > Chitinophagaceae > Parasediminibacterium. Next base: position 1,491 of record CANGFK010000165.1, read on the forward strand.
CTGCACAGTCAGTCTTCATTTTATTACACGCAGAAACCATCGCAGCGTCATCTTCAAATATTGCAAAGTTGTCATCCAAAAATGTACAGCAACCAAGGTTTCTATTCATCTTAGCTTGTTCCCTATTCGTCATAATATTATTTTTATTAAAGACTGATTATCTGTTCATTAAATCTCAAATCACATTCAAAACCCCGCCATCAACAATAGAATTAGCATATTCCAGAAAACCAATACTCACTATCAGAAAACATGCCCTCACACTTGGAAAACCATCGCTCACTTTTGGAAAATCATTGCTCACAATCAGAAAACCCTAAATCACATTTGGAAAACCTTTGCTCGCTTTTAGAAAAAGAATCCTCACGTTCAGATATCAATTGCTCACCTACAGAAAACCGACGCTCGCTTTTAGAAAATGCTCGCTCACACGTAGAAGACCATTGCTTACTTTCATTTCAACTACCCTTTTACAACACCAAGTACCACATTTCCGGATGTAACCTACGCTTATTATTATTAAACCGCCTATTTACTTTTATTTAGAATTGAAACCCACTGTTTTAGAATCACCATCAATACCTATATAGGGTTTCTTTACCCTATAAAGGTTGGCAAGAGGTCAATTATTCTTAAATAATAAAATTTCAACATCGCCGATATACTTATTTTAAACTATAATGATAATGGAATGGGATTCTATATATTTGTAAAGCAATAATAAATTAAAATTACGGTTGATTGTTGTTTGAGTTTAAGCTCAACTAAAAATAAATATAATAATATGGAAGAAGGTATCTTTTTATTCGACAACCAATTGATTGCTAGTTTAGAATCTTTAATTAGAAGTGCTAAGCATAGGCTTGTTTTAATATCCCCTTTTATAAACTTGGATATGCGTATTAAAGATGCATTGTCAGAGAAGAAAGAATTGCATGATTTTGAATTGTTAGTTTTATTTGGAAAGAATGAGGATAACCTTTACAAGAGTATAAAAAAAGATAGCCTTGATTTCTTAATGCAGTTTCCTAATATTGAGATTAGATATAACGAAAGATTACATGCCAAATTCTACCAGAATGATTTTGATTTTATCATGACAAGCTTGAATCTTTATGATTTTTCATTAGCAAAGAACATTGAAGTTGGCATTAGATGTAACTATGCTTATAGAGGAATTTTAGGAAAGGCATTAGATTCTACTGATACTTTATTAGGTATGGGAACTGAAAAAGTAAAGCAGGAAATTTTAGGAATGGAAAAGACTGTTGGCCAATAGAAAAGTTCAACCAAATATTTGAGTCATCGGAACTGAAATATAAAACAGAGCCAAACAAAGTTGATAAAGGTGGATTTTCAGGACTGTTAGGTAGGAAACAACTAGATGGGTTCAAAGTAGTTATAAATAACTTCGAAACTAGTAATGATTCTATTTTAGCTAAATCAGATACTGCAAAGTCAGAACAGATAAAAAACGGTTCTCCTGTAGTTACCAATCAACCCGATACAAAAGCAAAGACAGATACTTATATCAAAACGGTTTCAGCTTCACAATTATCTAAAGCATATGGAGTTTCTCAAATTGAGATAACTAATTTAATGCAAAAGAAAGGACTTATTAATGGGGATAAAATCACAGACAAAGGCATTCAAAAAGGATTGCTATTGAAGAACTATATGGGGAATAATTACATAGCTTACCCTGAAAATTTGCCAGAGCTTGATGAGATTAAATTTTAATTTCTTTCGCTGCTGACACTAACCACTAACCACTAACCACTATTTAGGGGCTTTCTTATGTAGATATAAAGCTACAAAGAAGAAACTTTCGCTTGTTCATAAGCTATGATCTCCAGATAGACTCTAACTCTCCCCCTCTTGATTAATCAAAAATAGACTTCTAGTGCCTCGAAAAGATCCGAGTGTCTAAAATTATACTCGTTAATGAAAAATTAGTAATTGCTACTCACCCTAGCACCTACACAAATAGTTTTAAACAAAACCATTTACAAAAAGACATATTTATTTTTTTCCTGTGCCAATTTGTACCTTCTTTGCAACCTTTTCTGCAATGGCATTAATATTGGAATGTGACGCGACCATCCCGAAATTGCCAAAGCAATGGTTCAGGTGACATTTTGACTTCAATAAGAATATACTAGAAATGAATTTAAACAAGATACTTTTTCAGGGAGACGATGAATCCGATTTTATGCCAATTATTCCTATCAATGAGAGCGAACAAGATAAAGACCTCGTTATTCCGGAAGAAATCCCTATCCTCCCCTTAAGAAATACCGTCCTTTTCCCCGGTGTTGTTTTGCCGATTACTGTCGGAAGAGACAAAAGCATCAAGGCAGTACAAGAAGCATACAAAGCCGACAAACTGATTGGTGTTATTGCTCAAAAAGATACAAACATTGAAAATCCGGAAGCTGCTGACCTATGCAAGATTGGCACAGTGGCTAAGATTCTTAAAATGATAAAAATGCCTGACGGCGGCACAACCGTCATCATTCAAGGAAAGAAACGCTTTGAATTGTTGGAAATGGTGAGCGAAGATCCTTTCTTTAAAGCACGTATTGCCGTACTGGAAGAAGTGGAAAAGCCATCTAGTGATAATTTCGATGCAATGCTTGGAAGCATCAGAGATTTTGCAACACAAATCATACAACTCTCTCCAAATATTCCTACTGAAGCTTCTATCATTCTAAAAAACATAGAAAGCCCTGCCTTCCTGATAAACTTTGTTGGTAGTAACCAGAATGTAGAACTTGCTGAGAAACAAGCGTTACTAGAAATAAATGATGTAGAAGAAAGGGCTGAGAGATTGATTTCACTTCTGCAACGAGAACTACAGTTTGCCGAACTAAAAGATAAAGTATCCAACAGAGCTAGAGTTGAGATTGACAAGCAACAACGTGATTACTTTCTGCAACAACAGCTGAAAAGCATTAAAGACGAGCTAGGCGGCGACACCAACGAAAGGGAAATTGCAGAGATGAAGAAGAAAGCAGATGGCAAAAAATGGCCTGAAGCTGCTAAAGCCCTTTTCAATGCTAATGTTCAGAAGTTGGAAAGAATGCATCCGAGCACTCCTGATTATTCAGTAGTTTATAATCATCTCGATTTACTACTCGATCTACCTTGGGAAGAATATACCGCTGATAATTATGATTTGAGTAATGCCAAAAAAGTATTGGACTCAGACCACTATGGCATGCAAAAGATAAAGAATAGAATACTGGAATACTTGGCTGTCCTGAAGCTGAAGGGGGACATGAAAAGTCCGATACTTTGCTTTGTAGGACCTCCGGGTATTGGTAAAACGTCTTTAGGAAAAAGTATAGCCCATGCAGTAGGAAGGAAATACATTAGGGTTAGTTTGGGTGGACTTCATGATGAGAGTGAAATAAGAGGACATAGGAAAACATATATTGGCGCTATGCCCGGACGTATTTTGCAGAACATACGTAAGACTAAAACATCTAATCCTGTCATGATTCTGGATGAGATAGACAAAATAGGAAGCGACCACAGAGGAGACCCATCTTCTGCCTTGTTGGAAGTTCTAGACCCTGAACAAAACAATAGTTTCTATGATAACTATCTGGAGCTGGAGTATGACCTAAGCAAAGTATTATTTATTGCTACCGCTAATAACATACAGAATATACAACCTGCCTTGAGGGACAGATTGGAGATAATAGACCTGAGTGGTTATGCTGTTGAAGAAAAGGTGGAGATTGCTAAGCGACACTTGTTGCCTAAGCAAAAAGCTGCACACGGATTGGATAAACTAAAACTGAAACTGTCTGATAAGATTCTAGAGAAGATTATTGAGAGTTATACCAGAGAAAGTGGGGTAAGGGAACTGGACAGACAACTGGCGAGCATCATGCGTTATCATGCTAAGGAAGTGGTGATGGAAAATAAAATAAACACCACACTTACCACCACTGAAATAGAAAAAATATTGGGTTCAGCTCGTTACAGCAATGATATTTACAAGACAGTAAATATGCCGGGTGTAACAGTGGGCTTGGCCTGGACTTATGTAGGTGGAGACATCCTGTTTATAGAAACGGTTTTGAGTGAAGGAAAGGGCGAGTTGAAACTGACTGGCAACTTAGGTAACGTGATGAAAGAAAGCGCCTCCACTGCATTAACTTATCTGCAAGCGAATAGCAAGAAGTGGGGAATAAGTCCAGATGATTTCTCTAAGAAGAATATACACATTCACGTACCAGAGGGTGCCACGCCAAAAGATGGACCAAGTGCGGGTGTTACCATGCTTACCTCACTTGCCTCTGCTTTTACAGGAAGAAAGGTAAAACCTTATCTGGCAATGACAGGAGAAATCACATTGAGGGGACAAGTGTTGCCAGTAGGCGGAATTAAGGAAAAAGTATTAGCTGCAAAACGTGCAGGCCTTAAGGAAATAGTGATGTGCTGGCAGAATGAAAAAGATGTCCAAGAGATAGACAGTGACTTCATCAGTGGTGTGCAGTTTCATTATGTGCGGTACATGCAGGAAGTATTGGATATCGCTTTAGTATAAACTCTTGAACCTATTATAAAACATAAAAGGGAGACAATTAATTGTCTCCCTTTTATGTTTATATCTAAATCATCTGGTAGTTGATTTACCAGAGATGATGTACATCTGGCTTGATAAACTGATTATAAACAGTTTGTATTTTAGTTAATTGTTCAGGAGTAAAATCTGGAACTTCAAGACATTTCAAGTTAGAAGCTACCTGCTCGGGTGAAGATGCTCCGGGAATGATGCAACTTACTGCGTCAAATTGAAGTATCCATTTCAATGCTAATGGAGCAAGATTAGGTTCATAAGGAAAAATTAATTTTAAAGCTTCCACAGCTTCCAATCCTTTCTCATAATTTATACCAGAGAACGTTTCTCCCTTATCAAAAGCTTCCCCATTACGGTTAAAGTTGCGATGATCTCCAGCAGTAAAAGAAGAGTCTTTAGTAAACTTACCTGTCAACAATCCACTTGCCAATGGCACACGAACAATCACCCCAATATCTTTCTTTTTAGCTTGTTCAAAGAAGAGTTCGGCAGGTCTTTGTCTGAAGATATTAAAGATAATCTGAACGGTGGTCACATTATCGTATTCTATTCCTTTCAAAGCCTCTTCTACCCTTTCCACACTGATGCCCAGATTCTGAATCTTCCCCTCAGTCTTTAATCTATCAAACAGTTCAAAGATCTCCGGACGGTAATAAACATCTGTCGGCGGGCAATGTAGTTGTATGAGATCAAGTGCTTCCAACCCCATATTCTTCAAGCTTGCCTCAACAAACTTACGCAGGACATCAGGTTGATAGGATTTGCTTATGTGTGGATTTAATTGTCTTCCACATTTAGTAGCTACATAAATTTTCTCACTGCGGCTACGTACAAAATTACCTACCGCCTTTTCGCTATCCCCATCAGAATAGACGTCGGCAGTATCAATAAAGTTTACCCCATTATCTACCGCTTCACCCAATATCCGGCCTGCATTGGCATGACTGAAAGTATCTCCCCATTTTCCACCAACTTGCCATGTACCTAAACTGATAGCTGATACATTGAATCCTGTTTTTCCTAATTTTCTGTATTGCATATTTTTAGTGATTAGCAATTAACGATTAGTAATCAGATTATTAAATATTAATCACTCAACTTTAATCATTTATAACTACTTCTTTCCTCCTTTTTTTATTGGCTTACCATACTTCTTCATCATTTTATCTTTATGGCTCACCTTCACATTTACCTTACTATTCTTCGCTGACTTCTGATGAAAGGCAGGCCCAACAGCTTCCTTCTTGGGTGGTTTCACCAAGAAAGTCTTCATCTTCACTTTAGGCTTTTCATCTTCCGTGAGTACATCAGATATTACCAGATCTTCAGGTAATGCTTCTACAGGCAC
>CANGFK010000166.1 GCA_947452925.1 Chitinophagaceae bacterium
TAGGCGTTGGACTATGGCTGCAAAATTTGCCTTGTTCCAATTAAATAAACACTCATAAGTAATTCTTAACAATTAACTCAAACAGCTTCTAAGAATGTGTAGGTTTCTGCCGATGTGTCAATAACCATTCAGCACTCATAACTTATGCTTTATGCCTCATACTGAGGTACGCAGTACGTTCATTGAGGTACGCAGTACGTTCATTGACAACGATAAATTAAGAAGAGAAACCAGATTGTAACTGTTATTATTCGGTTAGATTTCTCGTGCCTCGAATTGACGCTCGGTATTTGAGAATGTTGATAGAGCGTTGTTTGGGTGTTGTTTGGGTGCTCGAATGGTGCGTGAGGGGGTGAAGTGGAAATCCTTTTTGCTGCCCTGAGCAAAAAGATTGGAACGAAAGACCCGACCCCGTTCTTGCGGGGACACGCCAAAAGCAAGTTGTAAGTAGGAAGTTATAAGTTATAAGTTGTGAGTAGGAAGTCGTAAGTCGTAAGGATAGCACGCTAGTTTGTGTGATATTGGTAGCAACTGAGTAAATAATGGAGCCGCAGTACAAATATTGAATTCCTTACGACTTATGACTTACGACTTATGACTTACGACTTATGACTTACGACTTACACCTGACTATAAAAATAAACAGCACCCTTTTGAGGTGCTGTTTATCTTTATATGTATGTGATAGCTTACTTTTTGCTTGCTTTGATGCGCATTTCAACACGCCTGTTCAAAGCCCTTCCTTCTGGATTGTCCTTATTGTCTGGTGGAGTAGTATCTGCTGCGGCAGGAGCAGCTTTACCAAATGATTTAACCACTAGCTGTTTAGCATCTACACCCTTACTCAGGATATATTGCTTACAAGCATCAGCCCTTCTTTGTCCTAGTTTTAAGTTGTAGGCATCCGATCCTTTACCATCTGTATAACCATCAATAGATAACAATAGAGTCACGGTAGGATATTTCTTCATCAAATCAACCACTTGGTCAAGTACTGGGTAGTAGTCGCTCTTGATATCAGATTTGTTGAAATCAAAATACACAATCAATGGCTTGTCACTGATGTTAACAGAGTCAACTACAGCAACTGTATCTTTCTTCACTGGAATTTTTGTCAAGCAGACTGCAACTTGATAAACTGTATCAGCAGCTGGTTTTGCCACAGCAGTAAATGGAACAGACTTGGCAATGAAACCATCTTTGGAAATGTCAAATCCTGTAACAGAATCCGCCACTGCCACTTTAAATGCTCCATTGGCAGCAGTGGTTAAATTGTAGTTACCCGGAATATTGTTCACTGCAACACTTGCAGCACTGATAGGGGCATTGCCATCGCAATCAACCACTTTTCCGTTTAGGCTTTGTTTATGCTTTATTGGATAAGTCTTGTTTACTGCAAACAACTCCAAGCAACAATCTGATGCTCTATCAGAACTTACATAAGATTTCTTCAATAAACTATCACTAGATGCACTAAAGAAGTAGATGTCATCTTTGGGAGAGTTGGCAGGATAGCCTAAGTTAGCAGGAGTTCCGAGGTTTGGTATATCTCCTTTTGCTGAATATAAATCAAAGCCACCCATGCCCAAATATCCTTTACTTGCAAAAACTAATGTCTTTGTTTTTGTATGGTAGAAAGGAGCTTGTTCGTCTTCTTTGGTATTAATGCTTTTCAGGTTGAATGGTTCACCCAAGTTGCCAGAGGCATCTATATCAGCACACCAGATGTCAAACTTACCCACACCGCCTTCTCTGTCAGAAGAGAATAAGAAGTATTTATTGTCTTGTGTTATAGAAGGCTGTATTGAGTTGTGGCCAGTTACATTTATTTTGTTATCCAATTTTACAGGGGCTGACCAGCTGCCATCTGCCAATCTGTTACTAACATAAATAGTTGAAAGTGTTTTACCACTTTCTGTAGCACTTCGTGCAAAATACAATCTCTTTTTGTCGGGAGTAATTGCTGCCGTCCCTTCATTATCTGATAATTTGGAATGAAAGCGTATGATTGATGCCTGACCTGTAACTGAATTGTTGTTTACGATTGTATTGTAGAAAAGGTGGTTTACGTGGTCATTTACTTCACTGAATTTACTAGCTGTATCAACAATACGAGCGGAGGTAAACAAGAGTGTATCATTAAATACGATTGGTGCATACGCGCCTTCAGCTTGCCCAATATTTCCTTTCAGTTTACCAAATGATACCGATTGATCAGCCTTTTTCATCTGCTCCCTGATGTAAGCAAGAGTAGCCAATTCATTATTACCCAAGTTGGTGTGGATGACGTTCTTTATGTTTTCACTCAAGAAAAGTTTAATCTGCTTTTCTGCTTCATTGAATTTATTGTTACAACGAAGGGTCATACCATACCAATAGCGGCCTAATGGATAGTTTACATCCGAATCGGAAGCAACCAAGCGAGCATAACAAGGCTCTGCACGTTGGTAGTGATATAACTGACGATAGCTTTCGCCTAACTTCCATGCTATCTGACTTGTCAATGAGTTGCTGGTTGCAATGGTATTCAAAGCAACTGGGGTACTGTCATTGACTGCAGGGGTTGTTTTTCTTTTTAACGTATAAGGAGAGAAAGATTTAACTGGCTTTCTAATGCCTAAATACACTTCGTAGCTACAGATAGCATTGTAGTAATCTCCTTCTTTAAAGTAGTTGTTTGCATTCCTGAGGTCAGATTTGCTTTGCGCACTGCCACTTAACTGGAACAATAAAACTAAACCGAGTATGATAATTTTCTTCATGGAGAAATATATTTAAGATAAATAACTGAAGCGTGATTTGATTAGTAACGTGGGCATTTGAAATGGCCTTTTTGTTTTCTGCTGTCTGTGTACATTAAAGACAGGTCAAAAGCGCTAGCTCCATTCACTAGTTTGCCTAATTGAGAAGAGTTGATGTCGTAGCTGGCACCGAAAGTGAGGCTGCTGAATTTCAATCCAATGTAGGGACTAATTGCATCCTTTAACCTGTAGTTTACGCCAGCAGTAAGGTCTGTAATTTCATTTACTGCCATTTGCAAGTAGCCACCCAACATTACTTCACTTGTATTTCCTTGTTGCATAAACAATACATTAGGTACTAGTTGTGCTTTTTCTGATAAGAATACATTAGCACCTGCGTGAACGGTATAACGAACAGGCAGTTTTGCTCCATTGTTTGAAGATAAGAATGGGTCGGAAGGTTGTGTGAGGTGACCAGCAGAAAAACCTCCGAATAGATTCACTTTTTTATCGGGGTCGGCATCATAATAGAAAACACCAGCACTCATGTCGAAAGCAGAAGCAGTTGGTTTTACAACAGACTCATTAGTTCCTGCACCGGGGTTATAAACACCACCTTGGTATTGGTCGTTCACTTGGGCATTTGCAAGGTTAATGCTTCTACCCAAAATACCGCCTTGCATTCCGAAGGTGATTACCTTTTCACCCTCTCTGCCGAAGCGAATGCCTGAATAGGAGATAGATAAGTTACCTGTCGTGAATTTATAACCAACATCGCCAGCGCTTTGCTGAAGCAGATTTACACCGAAGTTGATGTTCTTAGTGGTTGTCATATCTGCAGATAATCCAGTGGTAGTAAATGGTGTAGCGATGCTAGCCCACTGTTGCCGCTGAATAACAGAAACACGAAAGTTACCATCAACAGCGCCTGTGAGGGCTGGATTCAACCACAATGGGTACATGTAATATTGCGTAAAATGTGGATCTATCTGAGCAACAACCACTGTTGTTAACATAGAGAATAATGCCACTGCCAAGTATTTTTTTGCCTTGTTAATCATGAGTTCATATCTATTAAAGTGATTGACTTTTTTTGTATTTGCTGGAGGGGGCTTATAGCTACTTGTTTCTGAATGAAGAATAGGGACTGTTTTGCACATTGATCTATTGATACAATATATCTTTTAGCATTTACTTCAGCAGAAATAAAGTAGGAGTTTGAAGTGGAGATAAGTCGCAAGTAACTTCTCATATAGCTCTATTGTAATCAGTTGAAAAAGAATAACAGGCTGCTTTCTTATTTCGATAGCAAATGTAGACTTGTATCTCTTCTTGACTATCCTGTACAATCCTGCTTATTAATTAGTATCTATTTTCTTTAACAAATTTGTGGGTACTAACAAAGTGTATCGTCTCTTAAAAATACATTTAAATTAGTTGCATTAATGTAAAACTGACTGAGACGTATTGTAGAAAAATGAGAAGCAATAATAATATCGTAAAGTGTATTCCCAAACAAATAAGAACAGTAGCTGTAATACATTTAATATATGGGAGCACAAAATTGAATTCGAGTGCCATATTTGTTATATCAATTAAGATACATGTCTAATAAAAAGAGGGCAATAATAATAGGGGCTGGAATTGGAGGGCTTGCGAGTGCTATCAGGCTTGCTGTTTTGGGATTTGAGGTAGAAGTATTTGAGAAGAATAGTTATGTAGGAGGAAAGTTGTCTCATTTTACTTTAGGAGAGTATATTTTCGATGCAGGTCCTAGCTTGTTCACTCAGCCGGAAAATATAGAAGAATTGTTTGCGTTGGCGAAGGAGCCAATAGCCGACTATTTTGAGTACAAAGCCCAGCCTGTTTCTTGTAAGTATTTTTTTGATGATGGCGTAATTGTTAATGCATACACGGAAATTGATAAGTTTGCAAAGGAACTAGAGAATGCATTGGGAGAGGATGGCAATAAACTGAAACACTACCTCAATCAATCTGCTAGAACTTATAATGACATTGGTTCTATTTTTCTCAACTATTCTTTACACAAGAGCGCTACATTACTAAAGGCACCAATAATAAAAGCATTGAAGGCAGTGAAAGCTGCTTTTCTTTTCAAGACCTTACATCAGGTTAATGAAGCTTCTTTTATTAGCGCGAAGACGGTGCAAATTTTTGACAGGTATGCTACTTTCAATGGGAGTAATCCATATAAAGCTCCTGGCATGTTGAGTCTTATACCCCATCTAGATAATAATATCGGCACATTTTATCCTAAAGGAGGGATGATATCTATCACTAAAGCTTTATACCAATTGGCTGTTAAAAAAGGAGTGAAATTCCATACTGACAGCCCTGTTTCGCAAATAAAAACAGAAGGCAACACGGTAAAAGGTGTTGTGGTGAATGGACAAACTGAGCGAGCAGATGTGGTTGTGAGTAATATGGATGTTTATTTTACCTACAAAAAGCTTTTGAATGATGCAGTTCGCGCAAAGAAAATATTGAGGCAAGAGCGGAGTAGTAGTGCTTTTATTTTTTATTGGGGCATAAACAAATCCTTTTCTGAGTTGGAATTGCATAATATCTTTTTTGCAACTGATTACAAGGCCGAGTTTGATAGTTTGTTTAATACTAAAATATTGTATGAAGATCCCACCGTTTATATTAACATCACAAGTAAATGTGAGCCGGGTTTGCAGGCTCCATTGGGAAAAGAGAATTGGTTTGTAATGGTGAATGCGCCAGCAAATGTGGGACAGGACTGGATGGAATACAAAGATTTGTATCGGAAATTAATTATAGACAAGCTTAATAAAGTATTGAAAACCAATATAGAAGAATTTATTGAAGCGGAGGAAGTGCTGACACCTGAAACGATTGAAAGTAAAACAGCTAGTTATATGGGATCGTTGTATGGAACGAGTTCTAACGGGAAAATGGCTGCTTTCTTACGCCACCCTAACTTTACTAATGACCTGAAAGGATTGTATTTTGTTGGCGGAAGTGTGCATCCTGGAGGTGGAATTCCATTGTGTTTGCAGAGTGCAAAGATTATGAGTGAGATTGTAAGAATAGACTATAAAATTAATTGCTAATTAACAATTAATAATTGATAAAAATGCAATGGATAAGTAATACTATCACAACATTGAAAGCGTGTTTGGATTGTTCAAATAAAAGACTGCATATTTGCTTTAATTAATCATTTAACCCTTAATAATAAGTGCCGGAAGAATTATTTACGAAGAAGAATATTGCTATTTTCATTGCATTACTGTTTCATTTTAGTGGTGCAATCGGTATACTGTATAGCGCCAATAAGGATTGGTTTATTGCCAATACACCATTAAATCTGTTGTTGATGACGGGGCTATTGTTGTGGATGCAACCAGACAAAGGCATTAAATTTTTTCTCTTTTTTGGTATTTCTTTTTTGGTAGGAATGGGAACTGAGATGATTGGTGTGAATACGGGAAAGCTGTTTGGAACCTATGAATATGGGACTGTGATGGGACCGAAACTGAATGGAGTACCTTACCTGATTGGCATTAACTGGTTTTTGGTTACCTTTTGTTGTGGTGTTCTCCTAACAAAAATCAGTGATTGGACAGAGGAGAAATATGAGAATATGGGCGTGAGATTGAAACCTTGGATGTTAACTTTTGCTTTTGTTCTTGACGGTGGAATGCTGGCAACTGTCTTTGACTATAACATAGAACCTGTTGCCGTGAAGCTAGGTTTTTGGCTTTGGAAGGAGGATGCAATACCTTGGTTTAACTATGTTTGTTGGTTTGCAATCAGTGCGCAACTGGCAATGCTTTTTAAGAAACTAGACTTTGACAAGGACAACCAATTTGCAGTACACCTGTTAGTTATACAAGTTCTATTTTTTATAACGCTCAAAATTTATCTTCCGTGATTTATTATATCGCAATTACACTTTTGGTTTTTGGTTTGATGGAAGGCATTACCTGGCTGACGCATAAGTATGTGATGCATGGTTTTTTGTGGTATTTGCATGAAGATCATCATCAGAAGGGGAAGGGCTTTTTTGAAAAGAATGATGCCTTCTTTCTGATTTTTGCTATTCCTAGCTGGTTGTGTATTATGTTGGGCAGTATGCATCAGAATTATGTTTCTGTCAGTATTGGTGCTGGCATTGCGATGTACGGAGCGGCTTATTTTATTGTGCATGAGGTTATTATTCACCAACGGTTTAAATGGTTATCTAGAAGTAATAGCCGTTATGTGAAAGTAATCAGGTGGGCGCACAAGATGCATCATAAGCACATTAATAAGGAGGAAGGAGAGAGTTTTGGGATGCTGCTAGTTGCAAAAAAGTATTGGGATAAAGTAAAAAAGGATGAAGAAATAAGGAAACCTATTGTCTAGTAGTTTGGTAGAGGGCATTAAATTATGATTAAATTATACCTGTTTAGTACCAAAAATTTGTAAATCTGAAACATTGGCTGCTATTTTTACCATCTAAACTGCGGACTAGCTTGAAGCTAGTCAAAAAACATGCAACCTTCATTAGCAAATAGCGACTACGATTACATCATTTCTGGAGCAGGTTGTGCTGGAATAAGTTTATTGCTACACGTACTTCAAGAACCCGAGTTGCAGGGGAAGAAAATATTATTGATTGATGCTGCTGATAAGTCTATAA
>CANGFK010000167.1 GCA_947452925.1 Chitinophagaceae bacterium
ACTACTGATTGTTTGAGCTGCATTATTAAAGGTAACATTTGTATTCGTATTTGTAGTTAACCCAGTAAATGACAATGCTGCAGTACTTATGGAGCTAACCGGAGCAACCGTAATGCCACCAACTCCCACCTGAGTTCCTCCACTCCAATTGTTCGCATCCCCTGCCAACAATAGCTTTCCAAAAGTACTAGACCCACTTTTTATTAAAGCTCCCGAGCCAACAATATTTCCAGAATCTGTAAATGTAGAAGTACCAATTGTTGTGATAGTAGCATCCGAAGCAAGGGTTATATTACCCAACCATGTATAGTTTGTTGTTGTTTTTGTAACCAATGCCCCACCGGGAGTGGTGAGGGTAACTGGGTTGCCATTACCATTGAGGGTAAGGTTAATATTGCTTGTGTTGAAAGTACCCCCTGCAGCATTCAAATACAGCTCGCTATTAGGATTTACAGTTATATTATTGCCAGTCGTATTTAGTAATGTATTCTTTGCATCTAACTCAAATACACCACTTTGTGTACCATCGCTTTTACCCACCGTAACGCCACCGCTAAAGTTTTGTCCACCACCAGTAAATTTCCATAAGCCACCTGCATTACCAGTAGTACCATTCCAGGTACCACCGCCCAAGAATGTAAAAGGAGCCGAACTTGTAATGGTGTCAATCATACTGATTGTACTACCTATCAGGGTGCTAGACGAACCACCTGCTGTAACAAAATTTCTGTTAGTAGTGCCAGGTATGGAAATTCGTAGGCTAGGGCTACTTGTGGGGAAACTAAGAAGAAAAGAGGAAGAATTGGAGAGAACCACATTACTTGTTCCATTTACTGTCGCACCATTTAATGTAAGTATTCCATTAGAATTAGAAGCCCCAATTTGTAATACTATGCCTCTTGCAGATGTTGCTTCAATAGCCCCTACAGCTTGGTTATTGGTACCATTGTTATTGGCATTAGTCATTACAATGAGCTGTGTGTTGATTGAACCTGAACTGCCATACTGTGCCCATGCACTCGTACCAGGTACACTGCCTCCGGTCCAGTTACTACTTAAATTATATACGTTACTAGCACCGCCATTATAGACAACTTGCCCTTTGACTATACTTACTGTGAATACTAGCAGTATTAAAGAGATTGTCTTTACTGCATTACTGATTTGACAAGCGTACTTTTTGTTCATATAAATTTAGATTTAGAATGCAATTAACTACTTTTTATTTACATAGAAACGATTACTTGTTTAATTTATTCTATTTAATGAAGAAATGTTTTTAAATAATATTGCTAGCTTAACTAATGTGTTACACCCAAGCAAAGAGTTAATACCTGCCATTCAAGTTAGCTCAGCCGTAGTATTTGCAATTCGGAGGTCTATTACAAATTTCCAATAGGGAAGAAGGACAATTTTGTTTTCTCTAACACATATAGTCCCTCTTAACTTTCGACAAGAAGAGAAATTAATAATAGGACATGTCTGTTAATTTACCCACATTTGCAATGAATAAGTATCACGAGATTATGGCATACCTCATTAAGAATACCTGCATTGTATCGGACAACAAAAAGATCTTTGGCGATGTATTGATTAAGGATAAAAGAATAGAACGGATTGATGGCAACATCGGAACCAAGGGTAAAGTAACCGAGATTGATGGCACCAACCAACACTTATTACCCGGTTGTATTGATGATCAAGTTCATTTTCGCGAGCCAGGCCTCACCCACAAAGCAAACATCTACACCGAGTCCAGGGCTGCTGTAGCAGGCGGCGTAACCAGCTTTATGGAGATGCCCAACACCAATCCCCCTGCATTTACACAAGAACTATTGGAAGAGAAGTATGCCATTGCAGAGAGGAATTCGCTTGCCAACTACTCCTTTTTTATGGGTACAGGCAATGACAACCTGGAAGAAGTATTGCAGACCAACAAAAAGAAGGACAGGGTGTGTGGTGTGAAGATATTTATGGGAAGCTCTACCGGAAACCTATTGGTAGACAACCCCTTGGTACTTGGTAGAATATTTGAAGGAAGCGAACTACTGATTGCTACGCATTGCGAAGAAGAAAGCATTATCAAGCACAATCTTCAACAACTGAAAGCATCTAAAGGGGTTTTAGAACCTGCTGACCACCCGATTATACGTAATGAAGAAGCTTGTTTTGAGTCTAGCTTCAAGGCGATTCAACTAGCCAAAAAGTATGATAGTCGTTTGCATATCCTGCACATTTCCACAGCAAGAGAACTACAGTTGTTTGGCAATATGCTCCCACTAAAAGACAAAAGAATTACTAGCGAAGTCTGTGTACATCACCTGCATTTTACAAGTGATGACTATGCAAGATTAGGCAATCAGATAAAATGTAATCCTGCCATCAAAGCACCGCACAATAAAGCAGCATTATGGGAAGCGTTACTGGATGACAGACTAGATGTGATTGCTACCGACCATGCCCCGCATACCTGGGGAGAGAAGAATGAACCGTATGAACATGCACACGCGGGGCTTCCCTTGGTGCAACATTCCTTATTGCTGATGCTATACTATGTAAAGCAAGGCAAAATAAGTATTGAGAAAGTGGTGGAAAAGATGAGTCACAACGTAGCCACTTGTTTTGACATCAAAGACCGCGGCTTCATCAGAGAAGGTTACTATGCAGATCTTGTATTGACTGACTTAAATGACAGTACAACCGTGAGCAAAGACAATATTTTATATAAATGTGGGTGGAGTCCTTTGGAAGGCTTTACGATGCCTGCCAGTATCAAGCACACATTTGTAAGTGGTCACCTGGCTTATTCAAACAATGCTTTCGATGAAGCGGTGAAGGGAGAACGATTGCTATTTGACAGAGGATAATAGTAGATGTTGACCATTTAACGTTGACCGTTGACCGAATTACCGTTTACTGTGATTTGTTTCTACAAATTGAATAAATATTACTATTTGTTGTTTAACCACCGATTATTTCAATATATGCATTAGTTTGATATTATATTGCATTTTTTTAACTAACTACCTTATATGAAAAGGCTTTTCTTCCTGTTCTTCTTGTTCCTTTCTGGTTTGTGTGCCCATGCGCAAAACGGCAACTTTATATTCCTTACAAGTAGTGGGAAATTGTATAGTGTAAATGTAGACAGCAAAGTAGATACTTTTGGCGTACCCAAACCCATCACTATACTTCCTAAGAATCCTCCGTACAATAAAGCGTTATCGATAGCGCTAAACAACAATACCATCTATATAACTGAAAGTGATGGTACGCTTTGGAGTGGGACCTACAATAAAAATACACTCACTGTAACGATGAATTCAAAATCATTATACCAATTCCCCAATACACCATCATTCGGACTAACTGTTGATAGCAAAGGTATTATTTATGCAGGCGAAGGAGATTATGTTGATATTTATGATCCCAAGTTGCCGGCAAATAAGCAACCTGCTTCCATCTACCTCAAGAATAAGAAAGGAACAGTCTGGAGCTGTGGTGGAGATTTGATTTTCTGGGGAGGAGATTTATATGAGACTGTACAAAATAGCACGAAATCTATACAAGGAATCATAAAAATAAACCTTAAACCTGGCGCTGTTCAAGACACGCTATTCTCTTTTGATCCCGACAAAAAGATATTTGGTATTTCAAGCGTTAATGTTCCGTGCCAAAACAACCAAACTTTTGCGCTGAGTGATGATGGCAATGTGTATCCGATGGATTTATACAAACACACGCTTTCAAATACCCCTATGAAAGACAATACCTTTTCAATAAACAACATTGTAGATTATATAGGCGGCAGTTTCACCATCTACGATGCGGCGAGTGTTGCAGAAGGAGGTATTGCACAAAGGCCAACTGCCCCTGCCAACCCTGTAACCCCCAATGACCTTTGTAAAGGACAGCCATTTAGTTTTGCTTCCAAAGTAGAAGTTAACGACCCTGCAAACGACACGTTGAGGTGGTACACGGCTCCAAATCTACCTCCCTTGTTGAGTTCACCGAGTGTCTATACAGGAACCCCTGTTTTAAACACCAACGTTACAGGCACAACCCGCTATGTAATTACAGAATTCAGTAAATTGACAAAGTGCGAAAGTGATACCGTTTCTATCATTGTTAATGTACACGCTTACCCAACCAAACCTGTAGTAACTGTTTCGGCAGATACCGTTTGTAGTGGCAACCCGGCAGCATTGGGCATCACTACTGCTTCTAAAACCACAGGCGCTACTTACAATTGGTTTAATACTGCTGGCGCAACAGGAACCTCGGGTGCAACGTATGCTGCAACAACTACCAGTTCTTATGCAGTTACGGCCACCAACTCAGGCTGTTCTACCACCTCTGATAGCGTTAAGATAAAAGCTTTAAGTAGCTCCATCTCCTATGCAAGTTCACCTTTTTGTAATACAGGCACTGCCTTAGTTACTCAAACTGGCGACAATGAAGGTGGTCTTTATGCTTCCACAACGGGGCTTACTATTGATAGTAAAACAGGAAAAGTAGACCTTGCCAGCAGCAAAGCAGGAACTTACACTGTTACCTATACACTCAACGGGGCTAAATACACTTGTCCGTATACTTCAAACATTACTATCAATGCTGGCAGTGCTTCATCCACTCCGGTGAGTATTTGTACCGCAGGCCTTCCTTATAAGTGGAATGGCAATAGCTATACCGGAGCCGGCACTTATCTGGTACACCTCTCAAATAGTAAGGGATGTGATAGTGCTGCTACCTTGGTACTTTCTGTAAATGCTGCGCTTAGTTCTTCTACTCCTCAAAGTATATGTTCAACGCAGCTACCTTTTAGCTGGAACAAGCAAACGTATACTGCCGCAGGTACTTACAATGTGCATCTTACAAGTGCAACAGGTTGTGATAGTGTAGCCACGTTGTTGCTAACAGTTACCCCCAAAGAGTCTGTTTCTCCTATTTCTGGTCCCACTAGTGTAGATGTCAATCAAACTATTACACTTACCGACCTTACAGCTGGTGGTGTATGGAATGTAACGCCGTCTCCTACTGCCTCTATCAGTAATAGTGGCACCCTTACAGGTTTATCCGCTGGCACAGCTACTGTTTCTTACACTATCCCCAACACGCTTTGTGGAAGTGATACTGCTTATTACAAAGTGCTGGTAAATGCTCCGGATGTGTTCATACCAAATATTTTCAGTCCGAATGGTGACAAGAACAATGACCAGTTTTATGTAAGAGGTATTGCTTCTGCTTATACCTCTGCACAACTCACCATCTTCGATTCGTGGGGAACTAAACTATTCGAATCAACAGGCAACCTGAATGATCCTTCAATTGGATGGGACGGTCAGTATAAAGGCAAGGCTCAACCAGCAGGAGCTTATGTCTACATTGTAAAACTGACCTCCATTACTGGAGAATCAGTTACTAAAAAAGGAATTATCAATCTAATAAGATAAGCAAATGAATAAGTTAAGAATAACCCTTGCTATTATACTTTTGAGTATAACTGGCTTTAAGTCGACTGCACAGATAGACCCACACTTCTCTCAGTACTATATGTATCCATTATGGCTGAATCCTGCGCTGACGGGTGGCTTTGATGGCAACTACAGGGTATCGGTTATTGATAGAAAACAATGGGGGAACATAGGCAATGGCTTTTCTACCGTAGGCTTTTCGGCAGACATCACCACAGACAAGAACCTTAGTTTCGGCTTGAATCTATTACAGCAAAAGGCGGGTACCGTTGGGTATAAATACAACAACGACCAACTATCCATCGCCTATTCTGGCATCAGACTAGGTAGATCTGGAGATAAAGTAATTACGTTTGCTTTGCAAGGTGGTATCATAGGAAGACGCTTTGATTTCTCCTCGGGACAAGTGAATGATCAGTATCGAAACAATGCCTACGATCCTGCCTGGCCTCTAGATGAAAGTACTGCCAAACCCTCAGCCACTTCTTTTGATATGAGTACAGGGGTAATGTATTATGACGCAGATGTGGACAAGAAAGTAAACGCTTTCGCCGGCTTCTCTGCTGCACACATCACACAACCAAAGGATCCTTCTTTGTCTACAGGCTACAATGCTACACTGCCTGTTCGCTACACCGTTCATGGAGGTGCACAGATCTATCTGTCAGAGAAGGCACATCTGGTACCAAATGCCTTGTATATGTGGCAAGGAAATGTTTCTGAAATGATGCTTGGTGGCTATGTGCAGATGGTAGTAAATCCACTGATTGATATTTCTGGCGGTATCAACTACCGTTTAAAAGATGCTTTTTATCCTTATCTCGGCGTAAGCTATGAAGGATTCACTTTTGGTTTCAGCTATGATGTGAATGCTTCTAAACTAGGTACCCTTGCAGGCAGTGGAACCAGCAGCACCGAAATATCACTGATGTATATGGATAATAAAAGACAGAAAGGATTCTTTAAATGTCCGCGCTTCTAGTAGCCAACAAGATACTTTAATTGCTTATTAATAAATAAATTTTGATGAAAAGAACTAGCATACTTTGCCTCGGACTCTTACTACAGTTAAGCCTGTTGGCACAACCTAAATTCACCTTGAAATCTGCTAATGATTTCTTTGACAAAGGCGACTATTACAATGCCATCGTCAACTACGAAATCTACTTAGGCATCAGGAAGCCCGTGGTTTCTTTTACCCCCTACGGACAAAAGAAGATCTATCCGGTAGCTAAAGCGGATAGTGCTGCGGCTGCAGACAACATCATTGCAACAAGTCAGTTAGTTGCCGCTCCTATTGCCTATAAACTAGCAGAAAGCTACCGCAGCCAGAACCATTACATACGCGCTGAAAAGTGTTATGCCCGTTTATTGCAAATTCCTGATACAGCACATCCTCTTGCCCGCTATTGGTATGCCGTATGCTTACGCAGCAACAACAAACTGGAGGAAGCTACCGCACAACTGAAAACGTTTATCTCTGAAAATCAAGCTAACAATGCGCGAGTAGCAATGGGTAGTAAAGAGTTGGCTACCATTAGTTTTATCAATCAGCAGTTGAGCAGTGATAAGCAAAAGCAGTTTACTGTAAAGAAGCTAAAAGGCAATATCGATCAGGCAGAAGGTGCTTATGCGCCGGTCTTTATAAAAGACACGCTGGTGTTTACTTCTGCAAGGATTGTGGATTCAGTAAATAAATATAGCCACACCAACACACACGTCAATCACTTGTTTGCCAACACCATCACCAGCAGTGATTCTATCAGTGGAAAGGCAACCATGATCCGGTTTCCATCTAAAGCATCTATCAACGAAGCAACGGCCACTTTCACTCCAGACAACAGTAAGCTCTTCTTTAGCAGAAGTTCCACCGAGAAAGGCAAGACTAGCTATGCTATCTATCTGAGCCGCAAAG
>CANGFK010000168.1 GCA_947452925.1 Chitinophagaceae bacterium
ACCCTGTAAACGTCATTTCGACGATAGGAGAAATCTCATCATCCTATTTTGCTTACATTCCTCGGTTAGATTTCTCGTGCCTCGAAATGACGCGAATTAGATCAAGTAATCAGTTAATTTTTTATATAACTAGTGATAAGGAGAACTTTGTCTGTAGTTGATGTTTATAATGACAGAGGTTGATCCATACTATAACTAAGCCAAATGAATAACAAGATAGGTAGATTGTGTAGCTCGCCAAGCCAATCAATCATGTTGAGTATGCCAATTGATTATGTGAGTTAGGTTAATTGATTAGCTCGCCAAGCCAATCGATCATGTTGGGTAAGCCAATTGATTATGTCAGTTAGGTTAATTGCTTCTCGCGCCAAGCCAATCAATCATGTTGGGTATGCCAATTGATTAAGTCAGGTAGGTTAATTGATTGTCTCGTCAAGCCAATCGATCATGTTGGGTAAGCCAATTGATTATGTCAGGTAGGTTAATTGCATAGCTCGCCAAGCCAATCGATCATGTTTGGTAAGCCAATTGATTATGTTAGGTAGGTTAATTGATCATGTCAAGTAGGCTAATTGATTATGTCAGTTAGGTTAATCGATCATGTTGGGTAAGCCAATTGATTATGTCAAGTGGGTTAATTGATCATGTTGAGTAAGCCAATTGATTATGTTAGGTAGGTTAATTGATTAGCTTGCCAAGCCAATCGATTCGACGCTTGTTGATGAAAGTAACAGACACGTTGATGAGTAGGCATCTAAATGAGCAGGGTTTCTTATCTGAAGGTAGATAGGGGATTCAAGCGGAAATAATCTATGCACCTTTCATTAGCATACTTTCCTAATTGATGAAGTTCCACCAGATGCCTAAACGCATCCAGATTCCTGTTCCGGGATAGTTTTGTAACTTGAAGTTATAGTGATTGAAAGAGAAGGTCTTGAAATCAATTGTATTCAGGTTTTCAGCCCTTATAAAAGCTTTGAAGCTTTTGATTCGGAAGTGAAAGAAGAAATTGACATCGGGACGATTGGTGAATGTGTAGTTGTCCTGATAGAAGAACTGCCCCGTAAAGGGTGAATAGTTGGGAGCCTTGTAATTGCTTACATACCGCACTTCCAAACCAGTTGACAGATATAAGTTGGTATAGAAATTACCTTCAAAAGCTATTCGGTTACGTGTAATCAGTTGTGGTAGGTTCACAGGCGCATTCCCTGTTGCTTGTTGCAGGTGCAACTCCAGATAATAGTTCCAATGTGGGGCAAGCTTCACCACCTTTTCACCATACACATGCAGGACATTAAACAAAGTAACATACTGTTTTACCTTAAAAAAGCTATCACTGTAAGTGTAGTTATTTATCAGATAATAATCTCCTCCCAATTTCAGCCCTGCTTTATCATTGTCATACACAGCAAACAGGTGTGTCGTATTTTCCTTTGCAAAAGAACCATGTGGTAAAACAGGAAACGAGGTGTGGCTATTGTAAATAAAGGAGGGCGTTCTGTTCACGTTTTGAAACCCAATCTGCAAACTACCCGCTCTTTTACTCAGAACACGTTTCAGGCTGATGTAGGCTTGATAGTCCCCTGCATTCATTCCATTCAAGTATAATCTTCCATTTGCAATCACATCCCATAGCTTATTCCTAGTCCTGTTTCTATATTCTCCAATAGCAGATATATCATAATAATTGCTCGTATTTACATCATTTGTTGTCAGTTTCATATTGTCAAGTATTGCCCCTATTTTGGCATACTGACTTTGGTTGTTCTTTTCTGGAAAAGTAATGATGCTCAGTTCATTACTCACTCTCGACCAATGATCATGAAAAAGGGTTGTATCTGCATTGGTTGGGAAATAATTAAAGTAGGTTCTGTAATTGGCAGTATCCACATTATTATCATAAAACTGATAGTCGTTGGTGGACAGTTGTAGGGTATGCTGCAAACGAAGCCTAGGATAAAATAACCGCACCACAGTGGAGTCGGTAACAATAGAATCTTTGGTGCCAAGATCATACTGATGACGATAAAGAATTAAGCTCTCCTTATACACATTGCCAGTATTGACAGTTGTATTGAATGGATTGGGCGAAAAAACAGCAGGCGTACCCAACTGTGTTGCCAATTGCTCGGGATTAGTAAGCCCTGTGTTGATAGCTGTCAATTGATTAACGTCAGCAAGACCTCCATTCTCAGAACTCGCATGCTTGTTGGACAGATAGATCAGAAAGCACTCATATCGTTTGTTTGGTGATTGATAGTGTGTGGTGAATCTAAAGTTGTTGTGGCTGCTATTCTGTGTTCTATAAACACCAGGGGCATTGATAAAACGGTACTCAATGGAGTAGTTGAGGTTGCTTTTTTTGTTTTGCGTATTGCTAAAGTTCAGCATCTGCTCGGCCTTACTACCCAATGTATAGCCCAATTCGGTATAGGGTCTTGTTGTTTGGAAAAAACGTGTGTTCTCTATCGTAAACTTATAGGGATCGTATTGGTGAAAGCCTGCATCCCATCCTGCTTTCAATAGTGGGTTAAACAACAAAGACCTCGCAGCAGTTCCCAAGTTGCCTATATTATCGTAGGTAAAGGGCAACAGTCCGCGTTTGTCATAATCATTAATAGTGGAGTCTAGGCTTCTTGTTCTTGTAGAGTCATAATAACGAAAGAAGATGGTAATAGAATCGGCGTTTTTGTCTCTGTGTTGCAATGAATCCTGCTTATTTTTCTTCATCAAACGCCCCTGATTGTCATAAGTAAGACCAGATTGTGCGCTGCCAATCACCTCTCTCGATGAAGTTTGAGCAATAGCCTTCAGTTGCCCAAACAATAACAACAACAAAACCCATCCAATATATTTATGCTTCACTAGAATCATTCAAATCAATATAAGGTTGCAAAGTAAACGGAAAACCCATTAGTTATGCCAGCAACAGGTTGAAGGTTATATAAACCTTAAGAATTAGGTGCAAATGAACCAGAAAGCCTCCATCAGTTTTCCCAACATTTAATAAATCTACCACATAGACAAAGTAGGCGCATAGTATTTTATTTTACATAAGAACAAATAGTTAAAAGTATTTTGGTTAATAGGGCAGACTATGTGCCCTAAGAGTGAAACGTTTCTTATCTTCCCTACTCTTCCCTCCTCTATATGCCTATTGTGCCTATGTGGTAAAACATTCTTCATCTTTTCTATGTGTTTAGAATACAAATATTTATATCCCTACCAACAAGCAACCCCTTACTTTGCATAACAACGGAACTGCATGAAACAGATAGGAATAATTTCTGACACACATAGTTTTTTGGATGACGCCGTCTTTAAGCATTTTGCTCATTGCGATGAAGTATGGCATATTGGAGACTTTGGAGATAGCGCCTTGGCCAACAAATTAAGCGCTTTCAAACCACTGCGAGGAGTATATGGCAATATTGATGGACAGGAGGTGCGTGCAGACTATCCCCTATTCGAGACTTTCAGTTGCGAAGAAGTGAAGGTGTTGATGACACATATTGGCGGTTATCCTCCCAAATACAATGCAGCGAGCAAGGCGCTGATAAAGGAACACCAACCACAGCTATTTCTTAGTGGTCATTCCCACATTCTCAAAATAATGTATGATGAGGCAGTTCAATGTTTGCATATCAACCCCGGTGCAGCAGGCAAGCACGGTTGGCATAAGGTAAGGACATTGGTGAGGATTGCCATTGACGGAGCAGTAATAAAAAACTGTGAGGTGATAGAACTAGGCAGCAGATAGAGTGGGTAATTGAAATTGGAAGCTATCTATCATCGAACAGCTATAGCAATTTATATTATCACTAAAACTTCGCCAGTACCCTTTTATTGCACACTAGTCAATTGCTATTCCCGCTTGTTTATATAACGCATTAAACAACTTGGCAAATTCAGAAACTAGCGATAATAAAACCAACCACAAATACAACTTACCACTAATAACTTACCACTATTTTACTAATGTAAATATTAATTGTAGAATATTAGAAGCTGTTTGAGTTAATTATTAAGAATTACTTATGAGTGTTTATTTAATTGGAACAAGGCAAATTTTGCAGCCATAGTCCAACGCCTAAGGGGAAAAATTTAATGCAGTTATAGTTAATATTAAACCGCATAAGGAATATCAAATAATTCACTCAAACAGCTTCTAAGACAAGACTTTTAATTTGTATAGTTTTTCCCCTAATTTCGACATTTATTAGTTTGTTCTTTTGAAATGTTCTGTTATTAAAATTCATTCTTATTGTAACCAATATGATGCAGTTGCCAACCATTGAGATAAATAAAAAAGGAGACGTTCTCACGATTAATATTCCTGAAAACATTCCTATTGCTGAATACCTTCCAAAAGCAGGCAGCAGCATATTATCTATCTCAAATCCCGACGCCAATACATCTATTCAATTTCCGTTCACACAAATTTTTCAGTCATATCTAAGTATAGAATTTGATTTTCCCCTCAACAAGCAACCTGTAACATGGACAGCTATACGTACCGCAGAAGACCGTGCCATACTAAGCCTTAAACCATTATTGCAACCCAACCAACAACAGGCTGTTGTGGCAAGTGAGTTGGAGACAGAGAACAGATTAGCAAAGCTACCACTTTACAACCCTGAGGCTACCCTAAAAAGATTTACAGACAACTTGCCGCTAGTGGTGTTTGAAATATTTTTATATCCTTCTGGTCAGTTCGAATTTGGGTTTGTAAATAAAGAGATGGAGAAGTTTTTTCCTGCTTTTAACAGAGAGGCTATTAATGCGGATAATAGCCTGTTATTTATACGAGTACATCCTGACGATAAACAGAAACTAATTGACTCTATTAAAGATGTTTTTAAGTTTCATGTATGGGATATCGAATATAGGGTTATTGAGAATGGAAAAACAAGGTGGGTAAAGGGGTATGGCAGACCAGAAAGGGGTAGTGAAAGTTTACATGGCAGTTGTATTAAGGTTTGTACCTATCTACAGGATATTACGGAAAATAAGCTAATATCTGAAAGACTAGAGCTGTCAGATTTTACGTTTAAAAATGCCTCTTTGCCCATATATTTTGTTAAAGAAGATGCAAGTATTTATGATTTTAACGAAGCAGGATGTAAAAATCTTGGGTATACAAGGGAGGAATTGTTAAAGCTTAAAATACACGACTTAGACAAAGACTATAACGAAGAAAAATGGCCCATACATTGGGCAGATCTAAAAGCTAAAGGCAAAATCAGAGTAGAAACCAAACAAAAAAAGAAAGATGGATCTATTATAGAGGTAATTATTTCTGCCAACTATGTTAAGTATGCCGATCTGCAACTCAACTGTGCCTATGTGATGGACATTACAGAAAAAAAGAAACAAGAACAGCAGTTTATGTTTTTTGATTTTATGTTCAAGAACACCGATTTGCCCATTACCATCATTAAAAAAGATGCCTCCTTCTATGAATTTAATAAAGCCGCCTATGAGTTAACAGGACACACTAAAGAGGAATATAGTAAACTGAGTGTTTTTGCAACAAATAATAGTATAGACAAAAATGTTTGGGCAGCCCATTGGGAAGAACTAGAAAACAAAGGGAAGCAAGTATTTAATACTAAAATTTCAAAAAAGGATGGAACAGAACTAGATGTGGAAATTGTTACCAACCTGATACGATTTGGCGAAGAAGATTTCAACTTTACTATTATAAAAGATATTAGTGAAAAGAAAAAGATTTCCGAGCGACTTGAATTTGCAGAATATGCATTCAAAAAATCGGTCGTTCCTACTGTATTTTTAAGAGAAGACGCAAGTTTTTATGATTTCAACGAGGCTTACATACTTGAATATGGCTATAGTTTAGAAGAGGTGCAGCATCTAAAAATGTACGAGATGCATGGTGGCTTTGATGCAACTTCCTGGAAAGCATATTGGAAGGTTTTAAAAGAAAGTGGAGGCTTGACTTTTGAAACCAAACGGAAAAAGAAAGATGGCACGTATAAAGACGTAGAAATAAGAGCACAGATTGTTACTTATGGCAACCAGGAAATAGACTGCGTTTACATAACCGACCTTACAGAGAAAAAACGCGCTGAGAAAAATTTAAGAATAGTAGATTTTTCGTTTAGAAATGCCACTATTGCCATGCATTTTCTTACAAAAGAGGGTAATATTTATGATTTTAATGATGCCGCCTCTACACTGCTAGGATACACAAAAGAGGAATACCAATTGAAAACCATTTTTGAAATTTCAAACAGACATAATAAAGACACCTGGGCCTTACGGTTTCAAGAACTTAAGAAGGGACCAAATCAGCCATATATTACCCCACTTAAAAGGAAGGATGGCTCTCTGGTATATGTAGAAATTAGATCTGAAATAATGATTTTTGATGATCTTGAGTTATGTTTTTCTTCCATCATCGACAACACAGTAAGGCTAAAAGCAGAAAATGAGCTAATTATTAGTAATCAAAGGTACGAGAATGCCACTCTAGCAACCTCCGATGTAATATGGGAATGGAATATTGAGGATGATAGTAACTACTTTTCGCCAAACTGGACAAAAGTGTTTGGACAGCCGGTTGCCGGAATTGAATATGGTATTGATAATGTGTGGAGGCGCTCCGTACACCCCGAAGATCTGCAGAAAGTATTAGAGATAGAAGCAGATGCCATCAATAAAGTGTTTGAACGTTGGGAACATGAGTACAGAATTAAAAAAACTACTGGAGAGTATGCCACTGTGTATGATAGAGGATTTGCTGTTAAAGATGAAAAGGGAAATGTAGGTAGGTTAATAGGTGCGATACAAGATATTACAGAAAAAAAGAAGATTGAAGAACAATTACGGTTAATTAATTTTTCTGTAAGAAATGCATCAACGCCCATGAGTTTTATTAAAGAAGATGGCAGCTTTTATGATTTTAATGATGCTACTTGCAATTTGTTAGGATATACCAGAGAAGAACTTATGGACTTAAAGGTACCTATGACAAATCCATCTTTTGATTCTGAAAGTTGGAAAAAAAGATGGAATAATACTAAATCAAAAGGTGGAGAGCCTTTCTATACACAATTAAAGAAAAAAGAGGGAACATTTATAGATATAGAAGTTAGAGCAAATATTATTAAGTATGGAGATATAGAAATATATTGTTCTACCTATGAAGATATTACTTTAAAGAAAAAGGCTGAAGAAGAATTAAAACGAAGCAATCTACGCTATCAGTATGCCACGCTTGCAACCTCAGACGTAGTTTGGGAAGTGGACCTTTTAAAGAATGAAGTGTTTATCAGTAGAAACTTCACCACCTTCTTTGGTCATCCGGTGGCAGATGGAATGATGCCACAAGAGAATAATGTATGGCGTCAAAACATACATCCCG